>PAYF01000001.1 GCA_002714745.1 Methanobacteriota archaeon
GAGCCACATAGAACCGGCGTTCAAGGGACAAGGATGGTCCGTAGAGAGGTACGGTGAGGCAGACTTCGCACTTCCTGCAGCGTATTCCCACCATAGTAGAGAGAGAGGCAAGACTAGAGCCGCTTTCTGGCGCCTCATCCCTCCATGAGCCTACGGCTCAACCCGGCCGGACCGTTCATAGGGGGTTGTCCGGTCGGCGGGCCGATGACCGCTGAGGCAGGCGACTTCGTCACTCCCGGTTCAAGCGTCTCTATTCCCGATGGGGCAGAGGTTGGAAACGGGATTCACACCGATTCATCTGGATCAGTAGCAGTAGTCGCTGGAAAACTAGTTCACAGTGAGGGAACAATCTCAGTTAACTCGTCCCGACCACCTGTTAACTCTCCTCAAATTGGAGANGTAATCATTGCTCAAGTCAATCGAATTAATCCNAAGACGGCCGAGGTCAGAGTACTTCACATAGAAGACAAGGANGGAGGCCACAGAGATGTCCCAGCCGAGGAACTCTTCGCTGATATCTATGTCACCAACTTTGTCGATCGTTTCCTACCATCTGCTGGCGATGCTATGCGGAAGAGGGACATCGTACGTGCTCGGATTACAGAACTCGACCCTATGATGAAGGCAACCACTCGCGACGACCCCGAACTGGGAGTCCTCCACGCAATCTGCCCACAATGTGGGCTCGACCTCGAAACCAGCAGCGAGACACCCGATTTCAATGTCGCATGCTCACGCTGCGACTATACGGGATACAGAGCTCTGTCTAACGGCTTTGGACATGGTCACTTAATGGGCGATGACATTCAATCGCTGAATCGTCCCGGCGCCCGCTGGTCTTCTGAGGCCGAGGCGATGCTAGGGCACGATGGAGCCCGCCCATATCTCTCTCCGGTAGCCGATCACCGCAGAGGAATGTCCCATGAGATACCTGAGTCAATCCGCCGCCAGCGTGCCGCCCAATCTGGAGGTGGCAGAGGAGGCGGACCTAGGCGAGAAATGCATCCTACTACCTGCACTCTTTGTGGGACCAAGACTAAGGTTCCGTTCAAACCAACTCCTGGCAAGCCAATCAGATGCCGAGACTGCATGGACAAGGTCAAGGACGGTAAAGCCAGCAAGGAAGAACTGTCCAAGGAACGAGAGACGCTTGTCGCTGCTAAGTCGAAAGCTGAGGAGACTATGGGCCTCAAACTGTTCATCGGCGGCGTATCTTATGATGCAAGCGAGGATGATCTGAGAGAGATTTTCTCTGCCCATGGAGAACTGAATGATGTCCACATCGCTACAGATAAGGAGACAGGGAGATCCAAAGGATTCGCCTTCATCACTTTCTCCAGCAAGAAGGAAGGCATTGCTGCAATCAAGGAGCTAAATGGCAGCGAAATCCACTCTCGTAAGATTACGGTACAAGAATCCAAGCCAAGCGGTGGTCGCGATCGCCGTCGCCGCCCCCGTCGTAACTAGCGAAGCGGTGAATACCCAGCGCCCGCGCGTCCGCTTGTGGAACAACTGGAAGGATGGCTTGTCCTAGACGGGTACGAGGACGAACCCGCCGCTTTCGGCGTNCCCAACTATCTGGGTTTCCATATCAGATACATCTGCGGCGTCCTTGAGTCTCGTGGAATCCCTTACACCTACATGACAATTGATGAGTGGAGGATGCATCACAAGGAACGCCTCTCTTCTCCCAAGGCGAGAGCATCCCTGCGCAATGACCTGTCTGAGCTTGACGGTGCGGTTATTCTAGCCGGAGCAATCGTTCCTGGGAAGTACGTCAGAGGGACTCCGATTAGTCGCAAGGAGCTCGACGAGATACTCTCTATTCTTCCTTCACCCTCTCCAGTGCTGTGTGGAGGATGGGCCATCCGTCACTGGAGATATGACGGTTGGACCCCTCTCCGATCTAATCTGTTCTGCGCTGTGCAAGACACCGACGCGACGCTTGATTACTTCATAGCAACAGGAAATTGGNGGCATAGGAAGAGAACGCCAGAGGAATGGTCGAGATGGGCACTCTCAGGAGCTTCTTCCAAGGCCGTTAGTGGCCATCCTGACCTGATGGGGGAAGATGGAAACCCGGGTCCACTGACTTATGAGATTGAGCTGTACCAAGGCTGTGTACGATTCAAGCGCGGTTGTAAGTTCTGTATAGAGCCGAAGAAAGNACTGCCGCTATGGCGCTCTGAGGAGAATGTACTGAGCGAAATCACAGAGGCCTTAGATTCTGGAGTCGTGAACATCAGGATTGGTGGAGCAACTGACATCTATACCTACAAGGCAGAAGGTGTAGAGGACTTAGAGTACCCAATNCCCGATCCACAGCCCATAGCCAAAGTGCTACATGGAGCGCGCGANGATGAGAGACTCCAGATTCTGCATGTTGACAACGCTAACCCGTCTATCGTGGCAGAGAGTATTGAGCCATCCACTGAGATTACCAGAACCCTCGTGGACACGCTTTCTGACGGAGCCGTGCTATCGTTTGGACTTGAGTCAGCTGACCCCGAAGTTCACGAGCAGAACTGGCTGAACTGCGATCCGGAACAACTCAAGACGGCAGTGAGGCATATCAACGANTTCGGCAGGNCNAGAGGAGAAAGAGGACTTCCCAGACTACTGCCGGGACTCAATTTCATTGCTGGATTGAATGGTGAGACCAAAGCCAGNTANCAGATGAANCTAAATCTTCTNAGNACNCTCAGGTCNGAAGGTCTGTGGCTCAGGAGAATCAACATCAGGCAGGTAGAGGGACAGGGCTTCCAAGAGATTCCTGAGAAGGCATTCAAGGAGTTCAAAAGAGAAGTCAGAGAACAGATTGACAGACCNCTCTTGGAGGAGATGCTTCCAACTGGAACCATNCTCAGGGACATCTGGTGGGAGGCTCANGATGACCGAATCCGCAGGCCGGAGCAGGTTCTCGAACCGGAGTATCGAGATGAGGGCATCAGAGGGAAACCCGGCATCACCTTCGGCAGACAAATCGGAGCATATCCCATTCTCGTAGGAGTCCCTTACAAGATACCCCTCGAGACCTCTTCAGACATTATTGTAACAGGCCATGGAAAGAGGAGCATCACCGGAGTTGAACTAGGTCTTGATGTAAACACCGCAACACAACANCAGTTGCAATCAATACCCGGAATTAGCAGTAAAGGGGCATGGCGTCTGTTATCCGCACGCGCACGCGAGGTCGAGGGTCAATTCTCTTCTGCCGAGCATGCTTTCACAGCGGCACAACTCGACCTACCCGGTTACTGGAGGGGCAATCNGTAGTGATGCACTAGCGTACGAGCCGCAGGAATAGTCATATTNCCGAGATAACCGCTCATCCTCTAATTGACTGCAGTCGGACATGTCCGACTAACGTCTTTGGCCTAAGAGTGCAGTGAGTGAGTTCAATGGAAAAGCCAGGACAAAGAGTAATTGCGATACTGATGCTGATGGTTATGGTGCTGGCAGTCCCTGAGGGGGCCTTCGCTTACAGCTCAGGAAAGACCGACTCTTCCACAACGGGTTGTGGAGGCGGATCCTGCCACGGAAGTACAAACACGGTGACTCCGACGCTGACCACTGGGATTCCGAGCTCCGGCTACACACCCGGAACCGTCTATTCTCTTACCATCGGGGGCTCAGGCGGAGTTTCCGGAACAAAGGGCGGATTCAATCTTGATGCTTCCTCTGGTACATTCTCCAATCCCGGCACCAACGCCCAGATTCTGAGTGGAGAAGTAACCCACTCCAACTCCAACTCGAGAACATGGACAGTGGACTGGACCGCACCTTCTACTGGAACGGGAGATGTTACCTTCCTCCTTGCAGTCAATTTCGCCAATGGCAATGGGGGCGCTTCTGGCGATTCATGGGGGACAGACTCGTGGACTGTATCTGAGTTCACCTCCTCGACCCCTTCACTACCGTTCAATCAGCCTGGCTCTCAGAGGGACTCAGTGTTCACACACTCCGTCTTTGAACTGAACTCAGGCTCACCCACCATAGTCCTGAACAATGGGACCAGAGTCACGTTCTCCACTGGCACCGGCGGTGGACAACCTGTATACACCAATGACGATGTGGTATCATTAGCCGGAAACTGTGCCTTACTCGATAACTACACCCTCAGATGTACTGGGCCGAATAACTACGGCCAATTGGGACTCGGATCGTTCTCGGTTTCCAACGGTACTGTTGATTTCGGAAGCCACCAACCTGCTGCGATTTCCAACGGAAACAATCACAATTGCGCAATCCTCACAGACGGCTCGGTTAACTGCTGGGGCCGCAACAACCTTGGNCAGTTGGGAGACGGNACCNACTCCAACAGAAACGCTCCAGTCAGNGTNAATCTNGGAACCAACACCACTGCCTTAGCCATATCAGCTGGAACTGATTTCACNTGCGCNATTACTAATTCAGGCGCTGTGAAGTGCTGGGGATTCAATGGTTATGGGAACCTAGGTGACGGGTCTACCAACGACAGCAACACTCCCGTAGAAGTCAATCACTTGACGGGAATGAGGGCTGTCGCTATCTCGACACCGGGATACAGCGTCTGCGCACTGTTTGAGAACGGCTCAATTTACTGCTGGGGCCATACATACACAGCCTCAGCGCTCAATGGTCCAGTCACAAACGGTTCAGTACAAATCGACATTCCAACCGGGAGGACCGCGGAGGCGATTGATGGAATATCATCTCACATATGTGCGATTCTCGATAATGGCTCAATCAACTGCTGGGGAGTTAACACCTATGGCCAATGGGGAGACGGCACCTGCAGCTCGGTAATTGCATCCAGTGGATGCACGGGCGAAAACAGCAACACTCCTGTCTACACCAGCCTTAACTCAGGTAGGACGGCAATTGCTATTTCAGCAGGCACTGATTCGACATGCGCGATTCTCGATGACTACTCTGTGCAGTGTTGGGGCCGACAGTCAGGAGAGTTCGATGGTACCACTGACGATCTACTCGTGCCTCATACGATGAACTTCACTAGCGGTACCCAGGTGGCCTATTCTGATCAGGACATGGACGGGGACGGAGTCGTCAATATCCTTGATACTCACATGGCCGGAGACGACGACGGCGACGGCGTCTCCGGAGCCGACGACCCGTATCCAAACAATCCGACTAGATGGATGGACTGTGATCCTGGATACTGGGGCAGACTCTCATGTTCACCTGCCGAGCCCGGGCACTATGCGACAACAGGGGATTTGTATCACCGACCATGCATAGTCGGGACCTATCAACCGAGTTCCGGCTACGATTTGTGCTACGAATCATCAGCAGGGAACTATGTCTCAGTAGTTCAAGCAACTTCTCAGACTCTGTGCTCTTCGGGAATGTTTCAGGAGCAAGTAGGGCAGATTTCATGCGTCAACAGTGCAGCGGGAAACTACTCCAACCAGAACTTCGGCGATGCGGGTTCATACAATTCATCCGCATTCAATATCTCAGCTAATAGCGCCCTGTACAACGGCACCATCCAATCCAACGGAGATTTCCAAGACATGTATGTGATGAATGTCCCAAGGGATTCGGGAGTCAGCGTCGGATTGACCTCTCCATCCGGAGCCGACTTCGACCTGGCAATCTACGACGAGAGCCTCAATCTTCTGAATTCAAGTTATACAACAGCGTACGACGAGACATCGACGAATAACACCAACTTCTCCTCAGACTCCAAACTGTATATCCTAGTCTCACCGTGGAATGGAACCGGTCAATATCAGTTGCAGGTTTGGCTTTTCTCGACCATAGATGGCTCTGTAGTTGGAGATCCGAACATGAGCATCGAGGTTGAGCTAGGTGTGACCGACTATCAGTGCACTCCAGGAAACTATCAACCCAATACCGGACAGTCATCATGCATCGATGCATCCCCGGGCCATTTCGTCGATACAACCGGTTCGACCACACAGTCTCCTTGTACTCCAGGGAATTTCCAATCTGCTCCCGGACAGACATACTGCATTCAGGCTACACCGGGTCACTATGTCGATATCTACGCGGCACCGGAACAGACTGCGGCGTCTCCCGGCCATTATGTCAATACCACAGGTGCCACAGGCCAGGAGGCCTGCGCAGCAGGAACATATCAACCCGGAATAGCTCAGACCGCTTGCCTAGATGCTGACGCTGGCCACTTCGTCAACACAACGGGCTCTGCCTCGCAGACCGAATGCTACTATGGCACCTACCAGCCGAATACAGGACAAGCATCGTGCATAGANGCCTCTGCAGGCTACTATGTTTCTATTACAGCAGCAACCAACCAGACCGCCTGCCAGATTGGCGGCTATCAGCCGAGCACTGGCCAATTTTCGTGCCTTCCGGCTGACCCCGGCCATTATGTGAACACGATAGCGGCGACCTCTCAGACTCCTTGTGACTTCGGCTCGTTCCANCCTCTCTTTGGATCCGACAGATGCAATACTGCTGACCCNGGCCACTATGTTCCGAATACCGGATCGGCCAATCAGACAGCATGCGATTTAGGTACATTCCAGCCTAATTCTGGAGCCTCAGCCTGCATCGATTCACCAGCAGGTCACTTCGTCAATACCAGTGCAGCGACGTCCCCTACTCCCTGTTCATCTGGNACATACAATCCGTCGNTGGGCTCCTCTTCTGCAGATGACTGCANGGNTGCAGATCCCGGTTATGCGGTNCCTGANCCCGGATCTTCCTACCAGACTCCATGNACTCCTGGACACTATCAGCCNGCGTCCGGTCAGACCTCATGCCTNGAGGCGGATGCTGGTTACTTCGTCTCCTCATCAGGAGCTTATTCACAGACACCATGCTCGCCNGGGACATACACTGCAAACACCTCACAGTCGGCTTGCACNCAAGCGTCTCCGGGGCACTATGTCGGGGCCCCCGGTTCGACCTATCAGGACGCCTGCTCGATTGGAACCTACAATTCTCAGAGTGGCTCCATTTCTGCATCAGACTGCTTACCTGCCGATGCAGGCAGCTATGTCCCGATGGCCGGTGCAGCTAATCAGATTCCATGCGCTGAAGGAACCTACCAGCCGAGCATTGGCCAGTCTTCCTGCATTTTGGCCGATCCAGGACACTATGTTCCAGGGACGAACTATCATACACAGATTGAATGCCAACTGGGGTCATTCCAGCAGTACTCTGGGTCGTCTTCGTGTACTCTAGCCGAGCCTGGCAACTATGTTGACAGCATCGCATCTGACACTCAGAAGCAGTGCCCTCCAACCACATACAATCCAGCGTCAGGCTCTGATGATCGTGATGACTGCATCGATGTAGACTCTGGTCATTATGCAAGCGAGTGGGGCACACCAGAGCAGATTGAGTGCACTCTAGGTACTTATCAGCCCAACTCAGCCCAGTCAACCTGCTTGGAGGCCGATCCAGGATACTTCGTTTCCTCTCCTGCCTCGACTTCCCAGTCGGCGTGCCCCGCTGGCACCTACAACCCGTCTCAGTCCTCGGGCACCGCAGCAGATTGCATGCCCGCAGATCCGGGTTATTTCGTAGACAAGCAAGCCAGCCCAGCCCAGACTGCTTGTAGTCCTGGAACATATCAGGATTCACCCGGCCAACTCTCTTGCAATGATGCAAGCCCGGGAAATTATGTTTCGTCCGAAGGACAGTCAGNGCAGACTCCCGCACCGCTTGACAGTTTTGTCACGGGTTCTGCGAGCACTGGTTACGAGGACTGCCCCGAGAACCATATCACTTTACAGGAAGGGGCAATATCGAGAGATGACTGCTACCTCGATACCGATGGTGACAGGATTCAGGACGCCAGCGATCCGGACGATGATAATGACGGGGTCAACGATGGCATGGACATGTGCCCATTGGGTTTGATGGGATGGTCGAGCAGCATCGGCTCGGACTTCGATGGAGATGGCTGCAAGGACACTGAGGAGGATGCTGACGATGACAACGACGGCTTCCCGGATGACAACGACGCTTTACCCCTCAACCAAGCTGAGTGGGCGGACAGCGACATGGATGGAATCGGAGATAATGCAGACACCGATGATGACAACGACGGACTGTCCGACTCCGACGAGGACGCTGTAGGCACAGATCCTAAGGACTCAGACACCGATGACGACGGATTCAATGATGGAATAGACACCTTCCCACTGAACCCGACCGAGTGGGCAGACTCTGACGGAGATGGCTATGGAGACAACGAAGATGCATTCCCTAACGATTCTTCGAAGTATTTGGAGGAGGATATATTCGCTAAGTACGGGCTGGTCATAGCTCTGGCCGTTGGCATGTTAGTAATGGGACTTGGAGGCTGGATGGTAATGCGTCGCAGAGGAGATTCTGAGAGCATACCGGCCTCTGAGCAAACACAGAGCGTAGTGATTCCACAGGATGAANCCCCAGTTGAAGAACCATCAATTGCACCTGCTCCTCAATTTGAGCCTGAGATGGACACCAGTCAGTTCCTAGAGGAACTAGAGTCGGACCTCCAGAGGCCGAACCCACCTCCGGACGCCAAGTTGAACGAGCAGGGCCAGCTTGTCTGGATAGACGACTCCGGTACTGTATATGCACAGAATCCGGACGGCAGCATCCTGACTTTCGACGTCTCTACTGGTTCCTGGGTCCCTCTAGAGTAGCTGTTCACAGAACGAATGCGTTGGCACCCCAAGCGAGACCGCCACCGAAGGCGGCGGTNACCACNAGGTCCCCTTCNCCAATCANCCCCTCATCCATCGCTTCGCGCATGGCGATGGGCACACTGGCTCCAGCAGTNTTGCCGTATTTGTGCAGGTTGGTAAAGGTCTTTGACATAGGCAGTTCGAGCTTTTTCATACCAGCCTTGATGATGTTGATGTTGGCTTGATGTGGGATAATCATTGCGACATCATCCAGCGAGTAACCGGTCCTATCTAGAACGGCTCTAACTGCTTGCGGGAAGGCTTCCGTTGCGAAGTCCCATACTGCTGGACCATCCATGTGGAAGTACTGGTCCCCCTCCTTGAATCCCGGGGACGGAATCGGTTTTCTGACCCCGCCCGCCGGAATCTCGATCACACCGGCTCCGGCGCCGTCNGACATCATCCAACTTCCTAGCAGGCCCCTGCCCTCGCCCACTTGCTGAAGAACCGCTGCCCCGGCGCCGTCGCCGAAGAGGACGCACGTAGTACGATCCTCCCAGTTGAGAATGCGACTGTANACCTCGGCACCTACGACCAGCACGTTGTCGTATCCAGGCGTGCCGACGAAGCGCGCCCCGATGTCNAGCGCGTGCACCCAACCTGCGCACACCGCNTTCACATCGAAGGCAGCGGCATTGGTGCAACCCAGNTTNTACTGAGTNATTCCGGCTGTAGAAGATAGGGGNACGTCGGGTGAGGACGTGGCGAGGATGAGCATGTCGATATCCTCCGGGCCGATGCCAGCTTCGTCCATCGCCTGCTTGCAAGCTATCACGGCTAGGTCACTGGTACAGANATCATCCGCAGCGATTCTACGCTCCTTAATTCCCGTCTTGGTGGTAATCCACTCATCACTGGTCTCGACTNTCTCCGCCCAGTCGTCATTGGTCATCACTCCGGGGGGCACGTACGCCCCGAGTCCGACGATGCCTACAGGTGGCATATTGTTCGCGCTCGACCTAGAGAGGACTTTGACTGTTGCTGAATCAATCGTGTTTGACACACACGTTCATGACCTCAGAGAAGAAGCCCAGGCTCCAACTCCCGCCCTCTCTTCCGACACCACTGTCTCTGACTCCCCCGAAAGGCACTCGCAGGTCCCTGTGCAGCCATGTGTTTACCCAGGTCATACCTGTCTCCAGCGCCTCAGAGACTCTCCTGCCTCGCTCGAGGTCACTGGTCCAGACGCTGCCAGCAAGTCCGTATCGGGTGTTGTTGGCGATGCTCACGGCTTCATCCTCTCCACTGAATCTGTGAAGAGTCACAACGGGCCCGAAGATCTCCTCAGTGGAGCATCGTGAGTTCGGTTTGAGCCCTTCTATGACTATCGGAGCCATCCAGTTTCCGTGTTCAAATCCGGATGGCAGACACGGAGTNCCGCCGGTCAGCAAAACTCCCCCTTCCTGCTTGGCTAGGTCTACGTATCCACTGACCTTCTCCAGATGCTCTCTAGAAATCAATGCTCCGAGTTCAGTTGACTCGTCTGACGGATCCCCGACACGCATAGCCTCCACAGCATCGACGAATCGGTCGCGAAAATCGTCGTAGATTGAGTCCTCAACTAGTACCCGCGAGCCGCACAGGCAAACCTGCCCCTGATTGAGAAATCCAGCCCTAACCACGCCCTCGACGGTAGACTCCATATCGCAGTCTGAGAACACGATGCTAGCATTCTTGCCACCCAGTTCAAGACTGAGTTTCTTGAATGAAGGGGCGGCTGAAGTGGCCACCTTCTGGCCGGTGTCGGTACCTCCAGTGAATGAGACTAGATCGATATCATCGTGGGCAACCAGTGGAGCACCTGCTCCGGCGCCATCGCCGTGGACCAGGTTTACCACTCCGGCAGGCAGTCCAACGTCATCAATCACTTGCATGAGAAGATCAGCAGTCATGGGAGTTAGTTCACTGGGCTTGCAGACCACGCAATTTCCCATCCCTATCGCCGGGGCGACCTTCCATGAGAGCAGGTAGAGAGGCAGGTTCCACGGAGTGATGAGTGCGCCCACTCCTACCGGTTTGTGAACTACAAAGTTGGTGGCATCCTCCATCTCGAAAGTCTCCTGCTCTTGTTCGCGCAGAAGCCCTGCGAAGAAGCGGAAGTTAGCTACAGAGCGATGCGCATCGACCGCTCTGGCAAGGGAGATTGGCTTGCCTGTGTCACGACTTTCCAAGGATGCGATATCCTCGTAACGAGCCTCTAGAGAATCGGCTATTCGATCCAGCCAAGCAGATCTCTCTGAGAGACTGAGAGCACCCCATTCAGGCTGCGCGGCGCGTGCCGCTATTACGGCGGAATCAACATCCTTAGTAGTGGAAAGGGGAACTCTAGCAAAGCGTTGTCCGGTAGCAGGCTCAAGCACATTCATCCACTCGTCACCTGAGTGGTAGACGAACTTACCTCCGATGTAGTTGCGCAGATCCATCAGGGACCCTCCATACCCTCGTTGGAGAATGGGTCAGAGCGAGTCATGCCCTCAGTGTACTCCTTCCAGTCGATGGTGAACCTGTCTCGATCAGGATCCCACTCATCCCAAGTTACAACGCTCTCTAAATCGTCGAGATATTGAGGAGGGACTATCCTGGGTACGATGAACGCCTTCTGTCGGTGCAGTGGGTATGGGTTCCTGAGTTGGATTCCCAGGACTCCTAGCACTGCTCTGGCGACATACCATGTTGCCTGACTGTTCCAACCGTGTGCAATCTTGATTACAATCCCCAATCCCTCGGGCCAGTCAGGGTGGATGATTGAGAGTCCAAGAAGGCCATCTGCTCCCTCCTTGGCTAGCAGCATGCCCTCGCCTGCCTTCAGGCAAGTCGAGTCCAAGCGGTTGAATCCTCCAATCAAGTCAGGGTGGTTATTCATCGCACCCCAAATCCAATCATCGTCCCTCTCACGGGCGAGACCTGCGAAAAGCACAGCCAACTCATCCACCGTGTTGGAGACGGTAGGCAGGCCGCAACCGTCCTTCGCGACTCTCTGCGGCTCCCAGTCCGAATCTCCGAGCATTCCCCTCAGGACATCTAGATACATCGGGAACCACGGCGAACTAGGTAAGGTGTAGCCAGCTCTGTTGATGCCCATTCTCCGTAGTGCCTTCAGCATCGCTGCGTGCTCGCCCGAGCAAGTATGGAACCATCTGCGTGGGCGTCTGACCTGACGGCCGAACTGAATCAACGGAACATCCAAGGGACATTGCATCAGCCCCCATTCGGATTCTGAAAGAAGTGATTGGGCCGCTGCCACATGCTCGGTGTCGCCATTGTGGGATGAGCACGAGATAGCCAATTGCTCACTACTCAGGCCTTCTTCAGCTAAAGCGTCCTTGAATGTCTTCATCATCAGCGGCTTCATCATTGAGCGCCCGTAAACGAGAACATTTCCTCCGAAAGAGTGGACAATCTCGGTACCGTGAGCCCAGGCAATTGCACCATGGATGGTATTCTCACTGACATCCATGCGTCGGAAATCTACCAGTGGCTCCCACTCTACGTCACGACCTGTCGCGATTCCGTCGTACTGTTCTCCGAGAGGATTGGTCGGATAGACAGCCGAGCCGGGCCTTCCCCGAGCCACACTGGATGGTTGCTCGCCGACATCCTCCTTCATTTCACTCCCCTCCGTTCACTTGCGGTGCGACCTTAGTCATGAATGCCGTCATGTTCCTCATCACTCTCTCACTATCGTGGTTGAAGAAGTCAAACCAGCACATTAATCGGTCTTCGGGATGAAATCTCTCGATAATCTGCTGACTCACTGTTTCGACGTTGCCAATCACAGCGTTATCCGTTGCTTTCTCTATCTTCGAAGGGTCTATTGTCCCCTCAAGAGCGCTCCAGTAAGTCCCCAGAGCCGCCTTCGCCTCTTGCATAGCCGCTCTATCTTGCTGTTCGGGAGTTAGCCCCTCCTCGTCATTGACGAACACCATGATGGTCCTGGGCATCATGCTTCGGGTCCAGTCTCCTCCGTCAGGATGGTAGCTCTCTGACATCCTCTCATGCGTCTGCTCGATTACATGAGGAGGGGTGATACTCAGGTTGAATACCTGCACGGGGAGATGCTTGTTGACCTCGACCTGCAAGGCTGAGTCGTGACTTCCCAAGACTAGGTTGAGCAGTTCTCTTCTCCAATCCTGAGGTATCGTCTTAATCTCCTCAAATTTGTATCTTCGCTCAATCTCTATCGATTCTGGAAGCGAATTCAGTCCCCTATCCGAGACTGCTGCCTGCTGAACCATCTCCCAGTCCTCATTGGAGCGGAAATGATCTTGAGTCAGAATAGTAGGCCGAATATTCTCACTAGAAACTACTTCGCCCCTGAGTAAACGGAGAAATATCTCGGAGGCCTCTGCGAAGATCTGACCCCGAAGAGCCGGCCACGCCTCCTCTTCCACAGCATCGCGCGGGACTATTCCGTACGGCCGAGCCATGAACTCGAAGCGCCCAGCGGAGAATCCAATGTGCAGCCTTCGTGACTCCCCCGGGTCGAGGCCATGTAGGGCGAGGAAAGACCCCACTCTCTCAGCCTGAGCTATTGGTCCACCAGAGGCTAGGATTGACATCACTGCACTGCCAACATCCATTCGATTGGTTCGAGCAAACATCTCCCTTGCTATTTGGAAGAAGTCTGTGCACAGCCCCACCTCACCAGGATAGTGAGGTACAACTGGCTTTGAATTACGCTTCTGGATTTCCGTGGAGAGATGGGCTTGGGCAACCCATCCCACTCCAAATCCCAACTCGTCAGCCAACTCGACTTGATCGAAGAAGTTGGAGAACATCTCGCGTTCACTTGGCGTGTAACCACTGGTATCGGGTGTCTGTGAGATCGAGAAGAAGACGTCGAAGCGCAAGCGCATCACCAATCAGATTGACCTCATCCTGCCGCCGTCGACGGCCAGACTAACTCCGCGAATAGCCCCGCTTGAGGGAAGGCACAGGAAAGTGGCGGCGACAGCAGTTTCCAGAGGGCTGACTAGCCTCTGAATCGGAACTCCTCCCAGCCACCCCTCAGTGATATCCTTGACTGAATCCCCAGTCCTCTCTGAAATCGATGATGCCAGAGATCCTAGGCGGTCAGTATCGGTAAATCCGGGAAGTATATTGTTGATGGTGATGCATGGGTGGAGTTCGCGGGATAGCGACTTGGACCAGGATGCCATTGCTCCTCTCAGAGTGTTCGACAAGCCGATGTTGTCTATGGGCTCACGAACCGACGTCGAGATGATGTTGACTATCCTGCCGCTACCAGCTTCCTCCATACTGGGGGCGAGCATCTGTACAATGGTGTGTGCAGCGTGAAGATGTCTTCGAAACGGCCCATCAAAGTCCTCGAGTGAGTTCTCCAGCAGAGCCCCTCCAGGAGGGCCTCCCGAGTTGTTCACGACAATCTGCACAACTCCCATCGAAGAGACTGCATCTCGGACCGCATCGATGTCTTCGAGATCCAGAACAATGGTCTCGTGTCCATCTCCATACATCTCAGTGACCAATGAGTCAAGGCCACTCTGTGAGCGAGCACATGCGATAACACGGGCACCCGCGCGAGCTAGCATCAAAGCGCAAGCACGCCCTATGCCCTTCGACGCACCGCAGACAAGAGCAGTCTGCCCGCCTAGCGAGTCTTCAGCGAACGGAAATCCTTCATTCAACAATTCTTCCATCTAATCACCTAATCCACGTAGTGCGCGTAAGTCTGGTCCCTCAGTTTCTCTGCCACTGCCTCCAGAACCTCCTCCGGCGCGTTGCGGAAGGTAGGGTGTTCGCTATCACCTTGTGGTCTGCGCATCTCATCCCACTTTCCGGCTTCGTAAGCCATTAGAGCCTCCTTCATCAGGACACCGGCAAGGACCAGAGTCTCGTAGCACAGGTCCTCATAGTTCATTCCTCTCTTGACAGGGATTTCTCTTCTCATTAGTAACTCACCGGTGTCTATTCCATTGTCACAGAAGTGAGTGGATGAGCCTATTGGGATGTCATGATAGACGCTCCAAGCCGGCGAGGCAGAGCCTCTGCAATCGGGAAGCAGTCCGGGATGAGAGTTGATTACCCCATCATCGGGATGGTCGAGAATATCTCCGCGGATGATTCTCGTGCCTCCGAAGACGATTAGATCTAGTGGCATATCTCCTATGTGCGGCATCACCTGCTCAGAGTTGTGAATCGGTACCTCGATGTGCGGCACATTCACTCCAGACTCAGCCAATTCGGCCAACTGCGCCTCAATCGTCGGAGCAATTGGATTGCCCTCAATCCGCTTGAGAAACTTCTCCCGCTCCTCATCTCCTATGGCCGAATCTTCGGTGATGACTATCGCAGGGATGAATCCTTCAGACAGAATCTGGCTCAGCATCTCGCGTCCGTATGGATGCTCTTTCAGGAGCAGATATGCGAATCTCGGCTTGGCCATGTCCCCGCTCTGCGGAGGGGTCTTAGATACCCGTTATTTTCGGTATACAAATCTAAATTTTCAAGTTGGATTCTCAACTAGATAATCGATGTACTGAATAACCTCATCCATCATTTCATCTGACAAATCCTTGTATGATTGTCCGAACTTGTGCTTGACACATATTGCCACATGTGCATATGGATTCCGACCACTAGGGTGACGATGAGAAGGCGGGAGTTTTCCAACCAATTTATCTCCCGCTTCCTGAATGTAAGCCCAGATCTTCTTTGAGTTCTCGGGAGTCATTGTGCCACCATCCTGAATTCAGGGGGTGACGCGACTTCGATCTCGTGGAAATAGAACTACTTCACGCACGTTACCCGATCCTGTAAGGACCATCAAAAGTCTAGCTACTCCCAATCCCCAGCCAGCATGAGGTGGCGCTCCGTAGCGGAAACCATCAGTGTAGAATGTGAAGTCGGCTGGCTCTAGACCCATGTTTCTCAAATTCTGCTCAAGGACGTCGACTCGATGCTCACGCTGACCTCCACTGGTCATCTCATCGCGCCCGTAGTTGAGGTCGAAACCACGACTCAATTGACCTCCAGACAAGCCTTTCTCCTCTTCCTTGTGGTGGATATAGAAAGGTTTCATCGACATTGGCCAGCGAGGGATGAAGTGGAACCCCGGATACTCGGCAGCGATAATGTCGCAGTGATGACTCTCGATATCATCGCCCCACTCAATCTCACCCCCTCCAGCTTTGACAATCTCTATTGCTTCACAGTACGAAATGCGTGGGAATGGGACGCTTGGAACTTCGACGCTTACAGACTCTTGGCCCCGACTTGCACGGTACTCGTTTACCACATCGAGGAGGCCCTGATCATTAGCAGCGACCTCGCTCCAGATGCGGTGAATCATTCGCTCTTGAACCCCCATAACATCCTCGTCGTTCATCCAAGCTCCCTCGATGTCGAAGGAGATGAACTCATTGAGATGCCTGTAGGTATCGTGCTTCTCTGCCCTGAAGGCAGGACCGATTTCGAAGACACGCTCGAGCCCACCGAGAACCGCCAGTTGCTTGTACAGTTGCGGACTTTGAGAGAGATATGCATCGGTCTCGAAGTACTTCATCGGGAATAGATTGGTACCTCCTTCGGCGGCAGCGGCGATAATTTTCGGTGTGTTAATCTCCTGAAATCCCTCAGATATGAGATGGTCACGCCCATATTGCAGTACCTTGCTGCGAAGCTGAAACATTGCATTCACATGTTCTCGCCTCAGATCTAGATGACGGTTGTCCAATCTGACATCCAAACCAACATTAACTTCGTCGGTTATTCCTACTGGTAGAGGGGTGGCCGCGTTGGCCAGAATGGATGCAGAAGTGACGCTGACTTCGTACTCTGGAGGGGGAACCGGCTCTCCTTCAGCTACTTTGGGCGGACGCTTCTGAGCTACTGTGCCAGTGACTTGGATAGTTGATTCGCGAGTTGCAGACTGTATTGAATCGAATATCGATTCATCCATGTTATCTCTTTTCAGGAACGCCTGGATTTTGCCAGTCCCATCTCGTAGCATTAGGAAGCAGATTGCGCCTCTACCACGGACCGTCTCTGCGTATCCTGAGATAGTGACCTCCTCGCCAATCATCTCAGCGCCGCCCGAGGCAACTTCTCCTATTGTGTGAGACCGATAGGCAGTAGGCATCCATCCGCTACTGTCTCTCATGACCCTCTCGTGTCGGGACGGGGTTTTGAATGGTATCGGGCCATGAGGCTTAATCATCCGTCAATTTTCTTAGATACGACTTGTCGAGCTCAGGGGGAAAAGCAATCCATCTAATCAGAACAAAATTGAAAAATCCAAAAACACAGGTATTGATTAACCAAGCAATTCTGTGGTGCACGAGAAGAACTTCGACCATCAAGTAATGAGATGATGTTGTGACTACTAGTTGGCCCGTATATGTCCAAAAGGCCCTATTCATACTCCTGAAGTATGAAAATGTAGATTTGAAAGTGAATCTGTAATGCATAAAGTGCGATTCAATATTTCCAATAGCATTTGATACCGCCCAAGCGGCTACCGCGGTGTGGGCGGGCCAGAGATCGACCCAATAAAGGGCCTCATAGAGGATCCAACAGAAGAAGAAATTGAAGGTTCCAACAATGTTGAATTTTAGAAATTCATTGATTATTACTCTGAAGTTCCAACCCACATCAGTGATTCTACTTTTGAAGNCATCAANCAGACTCAGAAGTACCANCTCACTCTTCTTCATGAGGNGCGATTTTCGCNGCAATCAGCAGGAAAGCCGTGTGCCCCATTGGCTGATTACCTGGNCTGACTCCGCCTTTACTTGCCTTGACCCACTTTCGCTCAATCATCTCCCCGGCCCACTCGACAACCAAGCCTTGCGCCTGAGCCGACTCCCAGGACTTCTCCAATTGGATTGTCGTTGGACAGTAGCAGGCCACTCTGCCACCTGCTCGCAATAGCGGTTCAATGGCAGGTACGATTCGCCAAGGTTCGGCCACGTCGATTACCGCAGCGTCGAGCGAACCACAAATCTCTCTCACAGCATTTCCGACCTCGCTGAGATCTCCGTCTACCAAGTGCCAATCGGGAAACTCNGGGATTACCTCAGCTAGGCGTTCCATGTTTGCCCTGCCAACTTCTGCGTGCTCAGGTCTTGACTCAACAGAAATCAGAGTCCCCGAGGAACCCAGCACATTGGCTAGGTGCATCGCNAGTCCNGCCGACCCATGCCCACCTTCTAGGACTCTGGAACCAACTCCTATNCCCATCCAAGAAATGAGAAAACCCGCATCCTTNGCCCCTATCACCTGAGCCCTACGAGCCATGTTTCTCCGAGCCTCAGGGAGAGCTGGNTCTACTACTGTGAGGGACTTCTGTCCNACTGTNATNCTGTCNCCGAATCCGTAACCATCCAGAAGNTGCTCAGCATCAAATCTACCCAGTCCCTTGACCTTGACCTCNCCAGNGACTCTGCACAGGAGATAGGCCCTGCCATCATCCTCCCTTAGNGCAACCCACTCGCCACTCGCATCNTCTGTCATGTNCCTTGGCCGGCATTCGCCTAATCAATACCTTCGGCTCTCTAAAGAGCCGATGCATTTCACTAACGAGATTACAACACGGTTATACGGGGTCTGTTAGAGGAAAATACGATGAGACAGGTAAATTGGACTANTCGACTNTCNTCGGTTACGATANCTCTACTGATGTTNACTGCCTCATTAATGGGCTATTTGATGGCAGCAGAGGATTCCAGTGAGAAGAAGGAATTACNTTCAGAAGAAGTNCCTAATTTTGTTAGCAGCCCAGGCCATCCAGTATTCTCTCAGTACATCACTTCGGACAACTGCGTATATTGCTACGAATATGGTAGTCCGGCTCATNACAATATCAAAACACANCATCCTGATGATTACGTCTACATTTCTTACCAATCAGTCTCTTATGGCGATACTGACACTGCAAGGGCNGGCAATACGCCCGGCTACAACTGGCCNTGGTCNACAAGTGGAGCCCCAGATTCATATTGGGGAGATAGATTAGACGAGCGGGCAAGCGGTTGTGGTTCAAACACATGCTACGATTCAATGTTCNCTAGCGGAGGCGGGATGTCTTCCTCAACCACTAGTCAATATTCACTGACCGCTAGCGTTTCTGGCACCGGATCGATGCTTGATGTAACAATAGAAGTTGAGTATCTAGGTAGCGGCTCTGCTCCTTCAAACATGTANCTCTATGCNGCNATGACNGAAGAGATNTGNAATTCGTATTCTTACTCAGATGGAAGTCGGGGCCANAACTGTTGGAAGTCATGGCTAATGAGTGATGGCGAATACCGAACTCAGTCTGGAGGGAGTGGAAGTGGATTCCAATCAGTAACTCTGTCTTCCAATTCAGCCTCCTACAGTTGGTCAGTTCCAAGCGGCCAAGTTAACGGCGGAACTGACAATGCACTNGTCGTTGCAGCTTTGATGACCGGAGCNCCTAGCACNGGAGCAAGNAATGAGCATGTACTAACTGCTACAGATAGCAACATGGGNCCTCTGATTGATGTTGGNATAACCGACTTCANCGCNGANAACCAAAATGGGAATCTAGGATTCGTTTCAGGCGATTCNCTCAATCTGAATGTAGAGATTACCAACTTCGGCGTAGAATCCTACAATGACGGCGGCCAGATTTCNGTCTTTGANCTATCAGGCCTTGATGAGGTATATCTCGGAGGTGGCTCAGTAAACAACATGGCTTCAGGAGCAACCCAATCTCTTACAGTACAATTCGACTCATCTCACATAGACACCTATCCATCCGGGACTACTACATTCAGGGCCAGACTTTCNGGNCTTACAGCNGACCGCGACTCTTCAAACAATTATGCAGATGTCAACGCCTTGCATGATATGGCNCCGGTGGCTAACCAGCCNACNGCAGTAGCATCGGTTTCGATAGATAGAGGAGATACCATTCAGTTTGAGAGCACGGCTCTNTCCAATGACTTAGTCGATGATATGACAACCATGAATCCGACTATTCATTATGCCCTCTCCGGAACAGACTTCTGGGATGATGCATGGATTTCCTCCTCAGAACTCTTAGGCAGTGGNGGAAATGCCCGCTTTCTGCACACCATAGATGCTCCTCTGNACGCTGATGTTGGCCCGTATGATCTCAGAATTAGATGGACCGACTCTGGAGGGCAGCAGGGAGATTGGNTGCTCGCNGAGGGGGCTTTCACACTACATAACGGACTGCCGGTAGTCCTCAATGGCGACAGCTCACAGTACGCCGGTATGCCCACAGTGAAGGTCGAAACCGAAGAGAGNATCTCAGCAATCGGCTTAGTGCANGATGCAGAGACTCCTCTGTCCATGCTGACTATTGACAGNAACTCGCCAGAGTTCATCGAATGGGACNCCTCGACNCTAGAACTGNTAGTGAACTTCGACGAGGTAGTCAGAGANAGCGAGGGCAACCCAATTCCACAGGGTATTTTCGTTTCTATTGATGATGGTGACGACATCAATTCCGGCATGATGATGTTCAACGTGATTGAGAACGGAGCTCCAAGATGGGCACCTATCCCCTCTCAGTCGTTCGATGAAGGCGGCTCGGCCAGCATCAGTCTCACTGGCTTCNTATCCGACACAGATGACANTGGAAATCCAATTCCAACCTCTGGACTGACNCTGGAACTGATATCGAATTCGGANGAATCNCTGGTCGAGGCCAGCGTCTCNGGGCACTCACTTTCCGTCAGTTCNCTTGATGACGACTCCACAGGAATGGTCGAGNTGGAAATAAGGGCNAGTGACGGTTCNAAGACTTCTGATACCATCATCGTATTCCATGTGCTNAATGTCAACGATGCNCCTCGCATGGATATGGAGGGAATNGAGGAGTTCACAGTCGAGATGGGNGAGAGAATCACACTNGAGTTGCTAGACAGAATAACGGACATNGATGANCCNGATGAAGAGATNTGGCCGTCTGCAAGCACATTTGTTCCAGGCGCCGCCCAACTTAACCAAATTACTGGGATACTGTCCATGGAATGGTCAGAGGCAGGCACTGAAATCGTTACAATCACTCTCGAGGATCGTCATGGCGATGCTAATGCGTACATGATTACTGTCACAGTGGTCGACAATTTGCCACTGCTGTGGGACAATGATCTATTGGCTTCATTCGACACCATAGAATATGGCACCAATCCTACCGTTGTAGTCGAGAATGTCGGACCACTCGAGCTCAGTGATGTCAGGGTGATATGGTCAGTTTGCAACTCCATAACTGGCGTATGCCACTCCTCAGGAGTTTCTCATAATCTAGGTCCATTCATAGTGAATCCATCCAGTGGAGATGGACTTGGAATAGGCGATTATGTAACACTCTCAGTGTCAGCGGAAGACCAAGACGGGTTTGACAGACTGACTGAAATTCAATTCAAGATATTCGCAATCGAACCAGTCGAGATAACTGAGCCAGAGCCCGAAGAAGGTCAGAATGATGATTCTACTAGCGGAATTAGCAAGTGGTTTTCTACAGGACTTTTAGTAATCGGAATTCTTCTTTCCACTGCCCTAGTGATGGCTCTTGCCATAGCATTGCGCCGCCAGAAATCCGATTCAGTAGCCGCCATCGATTTCTCTGAATTCACTCACGATGAAGCAGCCTCATATCAGGAGCCTACTTTGGCACCCGGTTTGGTACCCCCTCCGCCTCCGATGGTACCTCCTCTACCTCCAGAGGGATTGCCCCCAGGATGGACCATGGAACAGTGGCACTACTATGGAGAAGAGTACCTCCGCCGACGCCAATAATCGGGCCAAATCGGATTCCCCTTCTTGACGCACCTTCAAGAAGGTGCGAGCGTCAGGCAGTATCCCGGGGGAGCGTACATGGGTGAAACTGACCAATCTCAAGACGAGGCGATTGAGGAGGCGGATGCTCTCGATTCGTGGGAGGACGGACCCGCTTTCGGAGTGTCTGAGGACAAGGACCCAATCTGCGAGACACCCGTTGAGGAATGGATCGATGGAGTTCAGATTACTTCTACCGAGGAAGTTCCTATTCCAGATAAGTTGGTCGACCAGGTTATCGGTCAGGAAGCAGCCTCAATCGTAGTCAGGAAGGCAGCAGAGCAACGCCGTCACGTAATCATGGTCGGTGAGCCTGGGACCGGTAAGTCGATGCTCTCGAGGTCGATGACTGAGTTCCTGCCTAGAGAACAGCTCGAGGATATTCTAGTGTTCAGGAATCAGGAAGATGAGAATGAGCCTAGAGTAAGGACGGTACCAGCCGGTCGCGGCTCTAGAATAATCTCGGAGCGCAAGGCACAGATTAGGATTCAGAAGGAGAGGACCAACAGGACACTTCTGTTCATCGCTCTTGTAATCGGCGCCGCACTCCTATTGGCAACTATCTCAAGCGGAGAAATCCTCACATTCATCTTCGGCTCTTTCATCCTAGTATTCGGCTATTTCTTCCTCCGGACCCGCCTGACAGCAGGAGAGGATGCCAACATACCGAAACTTCTCATCAAGCATGAAAGGGATGACGAACCCCCATTTATCGATGCTACTGGAACTCTTGCAGGTGCACTTCTGGGCGATGTTAGGCACGACCCGTTCCAGTCGGGAGCAGATCTGGCAACTCCGGCCCATGAGAGAGTCGAGCCAGGTGCTGTGCACAGGGCCAACAAAGGAGTCCTGTACATCGACGAGATTCGCATGCTAAGAATGGAGGAGCAACAGGCTCTGCTAGTAGCTATGCAGGAGAAGGAACTGCCAATCAGCGGCCGCTCAGAACGCTCATCCGGGGCACTAACCAAGTCAGAGCCGGTGCCTACCGATTTCATCCTCATCGCTGCTGGAAACCTAGACAGCATCCAGAACATGCACCCGGCTCTAAGGAGCCGTATTCGTGGATACGGCTACGAGGTTTATGTCAACACCGATATGCCTGACACCGAGCGCAACCGTCGCAGATTAATCAGATTCATCGCCCAAGAGGTCAGGAACGAATTGAAGAAGAGTTCAGGCAAGGCAATTCCTCACTTCGACAAAGGCTCCATTGCATTAATCCTGAAAGAGGCCCAGAGACGAGCTGGACGCAGAGGAAAACTCTCTCTTAGACTCAGAGAACTAGGAGGCCTAGTCAGAATCGCTGGTGACCTCGCTGCCGAAGAGGGTTCGGATTTGACAGGTCCAGAGCACGTCACTAGAGCCAGAATGATTGCCAAACCCCTCGAGCAGCAGGTAGCAGACCGCTACTTGGACAGACAGGCTGAGTATGCCATGCTGGTCAACAGTGGTAATCGTGTGGGCAGAGTGAACGGCCTTGCTGTACTAGGTGCAGACAGCGGACTCTCCGACTATTCTGGAGTCGTCCTACCTGTGGAGGCAATGGTCACTCCAGCACAAGGTATGGCGGGCAGAGTAATTGCTACTGGCGGTTTGTCAGATTTAGCTAATGAGAGCGTCATCAACATTAGCGCAGTCGTCAAGAAACTGACCGGCAAGGACATCAAGGACTTCGATCTACATGTACAGTTCCCAGGGACTCACAATGTCGATGGCGACAGTGCATCAATAACTATGGCCACGGCGATTATCAGCGCTTTCGAAGGAGTTCCTATAGAGCAGAATCTAGCGATGACAGGATCCCTTTCTGTCAGAGGTGAGATTCTCCCTGTGGGGGGCGTCACAGCCAAGATTGAGGCCGCAGCCAAGTCCGGCATCGAGAGAGTGGTGATTCCTCGTGCCAATATGCAGGATGTCCTGATGGATGAGAAGTGGGAGAAGAAAGTGAAGGTCCTACCTGTGGACTCGCTCGATGAGGTTCTGCAGCACGCACTCGTAGGGGCCGAAGACAAGGTCAGCCTAGTAGAGCGCCTGGCTAAGGTCATTGACACCATCTCTAAGGGAACCGATACCCAACCCTCGGCTTGACGCATCAGTCATACTCAAGTCCCTCTTTCTCTCGTAGCCGTAGAGATAGTATGTCAGACGAAGGTAAATCACCGATGGGGATACTGTTCCTAGTCGTACTCGTAGATATGATTGGATTCACCATAGTGATTCCGTTCCTAACCTACTTCGTCCAAGATCTAGCCACCGCAGACGGCATCACTGATGTAGGAAGTAGAGACCTCTGGGTTGGCATCGTCATCTCTGTTTATTCGCTCGCTCAGTTCATCTTCACGCCGATTCTAGGCTCATTGAGTGACAGGATGGGTCGCAGGCCAATCTTGATGTTCGGATTACTTTCCAACACTGTCTTCTTTACCATCTTCGGACTATCTGGGAGCCTGACTATGGCAGTTGTCGCACGCTTCCTTGCGGGCGCTGGAAACGGTAACATTGCGGTCGCGCGTGCGTACATTGGAGACATCTCAGAGTCCAAGGATGTCGCAAAGAGGATGGGAATGATTGGCGCCGCCTTCGGACTTGGCTTCATGATAGGACCATTCATCGGAGGGGTGTTATCTGACCCAGCTACAGGCATAGGCCCTCCATTCGACGGACAGATTTGGGTCGACCATCCTTATCTGCTCCCATGCCTTTTCTCGAGCACACTCTCTCTGTTCAGTTTCGCTCTAGCCGTGACTCAGTTACCTGAGAGTTTGCCTGAAGAGAATCGCAGAACTTCCGAAGATTCTGTCTTCAAAGAGTTCGGAGGAATGTTCAGGAAGATTTCAGGAGTCATGAAACTGCCCACAGTCTCTTCGTTGGTTTCAATCAACTTCCTGTTCCTAATGGGCTTCAGCATGATGCATGGAACGTTCATACTGTTCACTTCTATGGATCCCGAAGGTGGAGGGCTAGGTTGGAACGAGCTCGACAACGGTTGGGTCTTCGCCTTCATCGGACTATTGGGAGCCATAGTTCAAGGCGCTTTGATTGGGCCTTTGACAAAGCGTTTCAGTATGTCCAAAATGATGCTAGTCGGAACTCTTCTTTGCGGTGCCGGAATTGCCAGCATTCCATATGTCCCGTATGAGGCCAGTTGGCTGATTTTCGCTTCCTCTGCGGGATTGGCAATAGGCAACGGCCTATTCTCTCCGACTCAGTCCTCTGTTCTGACCTTTGAGACTAAGTCTAGAGGATACGAGTTGGGCATGGTTATGGGAGCTCAGGAGGGGTATGGGGCTCTAGCTAGGATTTTCGGCCCCTTGACGGCAGCATACATCTGGTCTCTGACCGTGCAAGGAGAGGGCCTGTGGACCTATCATTCGGCTTTCAGGGTAGCAGGAATCATTTTCCTCCTAGCCGTCCTGATGCAAACGCGTTTGAGGCTCGGCGAGGCCAATACTCAGGATGCGACTAGGAGTTGAGATGATGACCGTACCCGCAGCAGTAGCACATGGAGGGGCTGGCCCAGGCCCCGATAGGCAGCATAACGTCGAGTTGGCACTCAGTATAGCAACCAAGATCCTCCAGTCTGGAGGCTCTGCGATTGAGGCTGCTGTCGAGGCCTGTGTAGTCCTCGAGGACGACCCGGTGTTTAATGCGGGAACGGGAGGAGTTTTCAGGAACGATGGCTCTGTCTCACTAGATGCATCTATTCAGACTTCAGATGGTAGAATCGGATTTGTAATCGGAATGGAGGACACACCCAATCCCATTCGAGTGGCGAAGGATCTGCTAGATGAGGAGATCAACGGTCTTGCTGGAATGGGTGCTAGGATTTGGGCGGATGAGAGAGGCCACACCAAGGCCCCAGTAGAGGGGCGACCTCCTCACGGAAATGAGGGAGACACTGTGGGAGTAATCGCCCGTGATTCCCAAGGTCTTCTAGCCTGTGCAACCAGTACCGGAGGAACTAGCCACAGACCTGCTGGGAGAGTCGGAGACGTGCCTCTGCCTGGCTCAGGTTTCTGGGCCGATGAGCGTGCGTCAGTAGCAGCCACAGGAGTGGGCGAGGCCATTACCACAGCTTTACTCAGTTACAGAGTACACGACCGATTTATCAGATCTTCTTCAGACC
The DNA here is from genome assembly GCA_002714745.1 of Methanobacteriota archaeon. Classification (GTDB taxonomy): domain Archaea; phylum Thermoplasmatota; class Poseidoniia; order Poseidoniales; family Thalassarchaeaceae; genus Thalassarchaeum. The sequence goes on from PAYF01000001.1 coordinate 25,594, forward strand.
TTCATGCATCGATGCAATGGGGTATCTCGGAGCTTATTGAGACGGGAGTCTCAGTGGGTCTGATTGGTCTAGGCTCAGAAGGTGAGGCAGCAGGCTTTTCCAACACCGACATGCCTTGGGCCCCTTGGTTGGGCTAACACTTCTCAAGATTCTGGGGATGCGCTTAAGGAGTCCTCTCAGGTCGGCGGGCCGGAGGGATGCTGATGACTGATATCGAGACTAGGATAGAGCAAATCGCTCAGGTAATCGCACAGTTCGATGATGCACAGGTTCCACGCAACATCAGAATATCATCCAAGGAGGCAGTAGATAAGTGGCTTCTCAACAAGAATAAGGAGATGGATCTAAGGCTGGGTATGACAGCTTCAATCTTGGATGAGATATTCAACGACTCCAATCTACCCATTCACTTCGGACCAATGTGCCTACAGGTTCAGACGGTTCTAGAGACTCTTCTGAACGAAGTTAGAGACTCCTGAGCCTTGAAGAGCGAATAGCCCCTAGGACTGCCGGGGATTCCTTGTCTGATTGGATTAATCTGTCTTATGCCAATGTGGCTACCACCTCACCCGCAGCCCATAAGGCATCGATGGATTGGTCAGATGCTCTGGCGAGAGGAGGCGCTGCAGAGTTCGACGGCGATGCCGAGAAAAACGGCATGATGCCCCTGAGGAGGGCTGCAGCAAGACTGCTCTCTTGTGGAGTCAAGGATATCTGCGTCGGCTCCAGTGCCACCGAGCTTCTGTGCTCGGTTGCTTGGGCCGTGTCTCCTCAGGACGGCAGCAACATCGTCTCGACTAAGGCATCTTTCCCCTCAACTGTCTATCCCTGGACTAGAGTTGCCGATGCTAACGGCGCCGAAGTAAGATTGGCAGACCACAACTTGGACCTCTATACTGACCCAGAGGACATCATTTCACTCATAGACGAGAATACATCGGTAGTCACACTCTCGCATGTCGAGTTCTCGAGCGGCCAGAGATACAATCTGAGACGTTTTGCAGATGCGGCACATTCCGTGGGTGCGATGCTAGTTGTCGATGCAACTCAGTCGATGGGGATGGTGCCAATCGATGCCAAGAGCTCTGGGGCGGATGTAATTGTCTCGTCCGGATACAAGTGGTTGCGGGGAACATATGGTGCAGCAGTCGCCTACATCTCGCCCTCTGTGTGCTCTGGCATGTATCCGGGACTCTTGGGATTCAGGAGCCATGACGACATCTGGGATTTGCGAGCTGAGAGGATGACACTACCATCGGACGCCAGCCGCTTTGAGTACACTACTATCCACTTCGGAGCTGCATTGGGCCTAGCCAAAGCGGTGGATGAGATTTGTGAAATTGGGATACAGGAGGTTTGGGAGCACGACCTAGCACTTGCAGACAAGGTCATAGAAGGTGCAAACCGATTAGGACTCAGCATCGTCTCTTCGATAACCGAAGAAGAGAGGAGCGCGATAGTCAGTCTAAGGATGCCTGAAGGAGTTAGCAGTGAGGCCATCGCCCGCAGACTGCAAGACGAGTACTCGATACTGGTTACTAGTAGAGCAGGTCTGCTGCGAGTCTCACCTCATATTGACAACTCTACCGAGGAAGTTGGAATGCTGTTTGATGCCCTCGAGAAACTACTCTCATAGGTGAGGCTGCATTATAGCAGCNGCNATAATGAACATAATGCAGGCAATTGAGAGATCGATATATCTCCAGGCCTTTGGCTTGTTTAGAATTTCAGACAGGCTTCTAGCCCCATATCCAAGCGAGAAGAAGAACACAAACGAGGCGGCCGCAGCTCCGATACCGAATGCTATCCGCTCATCGCCCAGATACCTGCTCGAGGTTCCTCCAATCAGCAGCAAGGTATCTACATACACATGCGGATTGAGGAATGTGAAGGCGGCCGCAGCTCCAATCGTCCCCCTCAAATCACCCTCTCCTTCTCCATCAGTGGACATTCCCACTGGATTCATTGCTGATTTTATTCTCAGTAATCCGTATCCGACTAAGAACAGGGTTGCCCCGACAGCTATCCACTTCTCGGCACCCTCGATGCCAGAGAGAAAACTCCCCATGCCGAGTACGCCAGCGGTAATCAGTGCAGCATCGAAAATAGAACATGTGAGGCATACAGCGAAAACATGGGATTTCATCAATCCCTGCCGCATTACGAAGACATTTTGTGGACCCAGTGCGAGAATCAGACCGATGCTGAGAGCGAATCCCTCGACGGCTGCAGAGCCGATTGCCATGCTCAGGTCTTCCTGCGCTCGGCGGCCTTGATTCGCATACCAGTGTAACCGCACTTGCGGCACGACCTAGGCTTGCGTCCGCGGTGGGTAGCAGAACAGCGCATACATATCCACTTCTTCAGCAGACGAGCCTCTGCCTCCGGATGCCTCTGAGCCATGCAGACCGGGCGACCTACCGGCCATTGATAATCGCTTCCCACCTGAAAATCATCAGAAATCGGTCTCGACCTCAGCCAAAGCATTGATTCGCCCTCCATACTGCCCGAGGCTTCGGTGCCTGCCAGCGTCGTGCTTGGAGCCCAGTGGGGTGANGAAGGCAAGGGCAAGGCCATAGACCAACTTGCCGAGCAATCAAACTGGGCTGTTCGTTTCCAAGGAGGGAACAACGCAGGGCACACAATAGTGGTCGGAGATACCACTCTCAAGTTACATCAGATTCCATCCGGAGTCACCTACAATCATTGTAATCTCGTTCTAGGCGATGGCATGGTCATCGATCCCTGGGTTCTTGAGGAGGAATTGGACAGATGGCACGAACTTACGGGAGAGAGGCCGGAGGGAGTCAGACTTTTCATCAGCGAGAGGGCATCAGTAATCCTACCATTCCACAGGTTGTATGATGGGGCAGACAAAGTGGTCGGTACTACGGGCAGGGGAATCGGCCCGACTTACAGAGATCGAACCGAGAGAGTTGGGATTCGATTCGCAGACATAGCCGGACTAGTCGGCGATGAGCAGGGCCTATCTGATCAGGCAGATAGGATGACCAAGCAATTGTCGACCGTAGGCGTAGATGATGCAATCGATGCCACATCTTTGAAATCAGACTTGGAATGGATTCTCAATCGCTTTGGCTCAGCAATCAAGCCAACTGGGATTATGGTGGATATCGCATTGAGGAACGGTGAGAATGTCTTACTCGAGGGTGCTCAAGGAGCAATGCTCGACATAGATCAGGGCACCTATCCCTTCGTAACCTCGTCAGTGACCAGTAGGGCCAACGCAACCCATGGTGCCGGAATTCATCCAGGGCATGTCGAAGATTGCTTCGGGATTACGAAGGCATACACCACTAGAGTCGGAAATGGACCTTTCCCGACCGAACTCTCTCTTGATGAAGGTCCGGGACAACACATGGCCCAGGTTGGCAACGAGTTCGGCACTACCACTGGCCGACCCCGCAGAACAGGATGGCTAGATATGGTCGCACTGAAAGAGAGCAACAGAATCAACGGCTACACAGGTCTAGTTGTAACCAAGTTGGATGTCCTAGGGGGACTTGACGAGTTGAAGATATGCGTGGGTTACGAGATGGATGGCAAGACGATACATGTGATGCCTACCACGAGTGAAGACCTCGCTCGCTGCAAGCCGATTTACGAGNCCCACGAAGGATTCCCTGCTCTTTCTCTAGATCAGTGGATTGAGATGGCAGAAGCTTCCAGATCCGAGGGCACTGGATTCGATGCCTTCCCTGAGATAATCAAGCAATACATAGAGCGCATCGAGACTCTATCCGGCGTGCCTGTGGTCAGTGTAGGTGTAGGTCCGGACCGCCTAGCATCGGTTGCCAGCAAGAAAGGTCCGTTCGATTTCCCCGCCGCCGAGGCAACCTTCTAATCGGTCCACTATGGCCCCCCACTCATGGGATTCAAGGCGAATGCCCGAAAGAGGAGGCAGGCTGCTGCGACCGCTTCTGGTCCTGCTGAGAAGGCAGATGAAGAATACGTCGGCGAGAAGAAGTGCGATGTCGCTGACTGCGGCAACTGGGCCGACAAGAAGGTCGGAGGCAGGAGGCTGGCTTTCGACAGAGCAGTCGATGTTTGGGGTGAATCAGGCCTATCCACTGAAGCCAAGAGAGTCACAGTGTGCAAGCCATGCTACAGATCTTGGAAGAAAGCGAAGAAGGATGAGCCCACCGAGTGGACTTGATTCGGTACTCGCAATCATCAAATCCGACCTGTCGAACCCGAAGCCATGGCAAACCATCCCGACAACGAACCGATTCTAGGATTTGCGCCCGGCTCCGATGAGAGAGTCATGCTGCAGGCTGAGATGGACCGTCAGATTAGCGAGGTAGTGGAGATTCCATGCATCATCAACGGTGAAGAGGTATTCACCGGAGTAACCGTGCCTCAGGTCATCCCGCATAACCACGGCCATGTTTTGGCAAATGTNCACCTAGCTGGAAGAGAAGAGATGGAAGCTGCTTGCGCTGCGGCTGTTGCAGCTCAGCAGGATTGGATNGACCTCGGACTCGAGGGACGCTGCGCTATCTTCGAGCGATGCGCCGATTTCCTAGCAGGAGACTGGCGCATGAGGGTCAACGCCTCAACCATGCTGAACCAGTCAAAGACGGCATTCCAGGCCGAGATTGACGCGGCCTGCGAACTAATCGACTTCTGGAGATTCAACTGCCACTATGCTCGAGGCTTTCACGATGACTTCCAACCCCTAGTTTCTCCCGACGGTGTCGAGAACTCTACAGAAATCAGGCCACTTGAGGGATTCGTCCTCGCTATCACCCCGTTCAACTTCACCAGTATCGCTGCAAACCTACCCAGCGCACCAGCGATTGTGGGTTGCACCAGTGTATGGAAGCCCAGCCGTAACTCGTACCACTCAAACTATGTCTTGATGCAACTGATGATGGAAGCAGGCCTTCCTCCTGGAGTCATCAACTTCCTGCCTGGCTCGGGCGCTGAGATTACTGAGGTGGCTCTAGCCAACCCGGACTTCGCAGGCCTACATTTCACAGGATCAACAGCAACCTTCCAAGGCCTGTGGCAAGAGATAGGACTCGCCTTGCCAAACCTACGTTCCTATCCAAGAATTGTGGGTGAGACTGGTGGCAAGGACTTCGTTGTCGCCCATCCCGAATGTGACAGTCAAGGACTGCTCGTGGCTCTGTTAAGAGGCTCGTTCGAGTATCAAGGCCAGAAGTGCTCGGCTGCCAGCCGGGCCTATATTCCGCAGTCAGTATGGGCCACCATCTCGGACGACCTTTGTGCCGAGATTGGCNAGATCAAGATGGGCGATGCCCGGGACTTTACCAACTTCATGACCGCCGTGATAGATCAAAGGGCCTTCGACAAGATCTCCGGGTACATTGAGCGAGCTCAGGCGCGCGACTGCTGCCAAGTCATAGTCGGAGGCGGCTTTGANGACAGCGAGGGCTGGTTCATCGAGCCGACAATCATCGTTACCACCAATCCGACCTCGGAGACCATGGTCGAGGAGATTTTCGGACCGGTTCTGACGGTTTACGTCTACGAGGACGATGACTTCGAAACTGTGCTAGAGTTATGTGACGAAGCCTCGCCATATGCCCTCACAGGCAGCATCTTCGCCTCCAATGAGAAGGACATCCAGACCGCGTACGAGGCATTGAGGTTCACCGCTGGAAACTTCTACATCAACGACAANCCNACNGGGGCCGTTGTCGCTCAGCAGCCATTCGGAGGGGCCAGNGCCTCTGGCACTAATGACAAGGCAGGNGGCCCCCTCAATCTTCTACGATGGATTAGCCCACGCTCAGTGAAGAGGACAATCGATGTGCCTCAAGACTGGACCTATCCGTTCATGGGTGCGGACGAGTGAGTCCGAAGTTTGATTACCCACTCTGTTTGAGCAATTAGCGGGGAGCCTAGTGCTGAGAGGTCACCGTTAGGTGGCGACCCTGTGACCTGATCTGGGTAATGCCAGCGGAGGGAGAGAAATGAACGAAATAATAGCATATGGACTACTATTTGCAACATTAGCAATCTTTGGCTGGATAGGTTACCAAGCCGGAGTAAAGAATGATTTGAATGAGGATGAATACCTCTCNGCTAGAGGTTCACAGGACTGGTTGAGAATTGGATTGAGCCTATTTGCATCGGGAATGGGGATTTGGATTNTATTCGGGCCTTCCGAGGTCGGCTACTACGGGGGATTCTGGGATGTNGTCGGATATGCAGTNTCGGCNGCCACACCATTCCTTCTCCTAGCCTANGTNGGCCCTATGATTCGCGANAGGCTGCCTTNGGGAGTCACACTTGCCGACTATGTCCGTATTCGTCTAGGAAGGCCGATGCAAGTCTATGTCGGACTAATCTCCGTGCTCTACATGTTCACCTTCCTTTTTGCAGAATTCACCGCTATAGGAAAGGCGATGGACACCCTCTCCGAGATAGAACCNCTCATCGCCATGGGCATGGTNGGAATAGTGACTGCAGCATACATCTCGCAAGGAGGACTCCCTGCATCTCTAGCAACTGACCGTGTGCAAGCGTGGACAATCNTGTTCCTTGTTGTGGCATTGCTGTTGGTCCTGTTTGGAGGAGACATAAACGGCCTCATTGCAGATGCCAAGGCATACAATCCCGAAGACTCATGGAGTATCGGCTCAATGTCACACATGGATTCATTCCAATCCGGACTGGCCCTGGTTGTGGCAATTACCGCAGCAGAGATGTTCTCTCAGGGCAACTGGCAGCGGGCTTGGGCGTCCGAGTCGGACGAGGCCTTGACCAAGGGTGCCTGGCTGGCTGCGGGACTTGTCCTACCACTGGTCTTCATCATGGGTGTGCTAGGTACTGTAGTCGCGGGACAGGGTGCCGTGGACGACCCTTCTGCTGCATTCTTCTATCTTATCGAGGATGCAGGGACCCTCTTCGTTGCCGCATTCATCGTCCTCGCAGTAGCACTGGTGTGCTCAAGCGTCGATACTCTACAGAATGCTGTTGTGGCTTCGATATCGAGAGATCTCAGCGATAACACGATGAGTCTGCAGAATGCACGTTACCTGACAATCGGCCTGATTCCCATAGCAATCTATCTGGCCACGAAGCCTACTATTGGAGGGTTCACCTTCGATACACTAGGCGTGTTTGAGATATTCCTGTTCGCCGACTTGCTAGCTGCAGCCACGGTCATGCCAGTCCTGCTCACACTGTGGGGCGAGGTGTCGACCAAAGGTGCACTGCTGGGCGCTGTCTGCGGGCTGCTATCAGTAGTCGCATACGGCACATTCACGGGAGATTTAGAAACAGGCATAGGGTATGTCTTCTCGCCTACAAACGAATTCGGTCTAGCGAACCTCAATGTCTTCCTGTCAGCAGTAATCGGCTCTGCAATCGTGACTATTGGAGGCTCCAAAGCCCTGCCCGATGTCTCCGCTTGATTCATTTGCCTAGTTGGTACGCCAAGGCCGTGTTCGGCCCGCATCCTTCGAGGATTCATGCATTGGTGATGCCTTGGAAAGCATGGAGGTCCAGTTGGTCACGCCGAGAGAAAATGGGAGGTTATTGGTTCCCTCTTGAGATTTTNCTAGTAGGCCTGCTATGCATTGCAGTACCCTATTTCGCATCCAACAACATCGCTGAATACTATCTCAGCACGGTTTGGGATCCAGAGATTNCTCTAGACAGANATATCCCGGTAATCAACTGGATGATTATCCCGTATACTGCTCTCTACTTGTTCTATCCNGCAACTCTTGTCCTTTCTCCTAGAGACGACCGGGGAAGGATGGAACTGCTACTGGCTATGCAGGGACTCATACTAATCACCTTGTTTTGCGTCGCCATCTTCCTAGTTCTACCTGCTGAGATTGACCTACGCTGGCAGTTGGATGAGCACTGGGCCGACGAACCACTCAATGGATTCGAATCGGCATTGTACGGATTCATTCACTTCTCAGACAACCCCTGGAATGCTTGGCCAAGTCTGCATATTGTCCATTCCTATCTTCTAGCGAGGATGATTACGCTCTGGGTGAGCCGCGAACACGGAGAGAAGCCACTCGCGAGGGCATTCCTAGGAATCTTGTGGATTGAGTATGTACTACTCTGTATCAGTATCCTGACCACCAAGCAACATTACCTGTTCGACCTAGCCACTGGGCTCATCGTTGCCATGCTCGCATGGAGATTGTTCGAGTACGCCCTAGCCATGCCCGAACNCCACNNCCCCGGCGAGATTGCCGAGGAAGCAGGTTGGGCCTGATTAGTTGTGCACTAGTGATAGGTAACCGTTGGCTGCTGTCTCGCAGGCGTTGGCCACATCGTCTAGTCTCTGCAATACTCTGTACATGTGGACTGCTGCCAACGCGTCCTCCTCACCAGTGGTGAAGACGAATCCAGCTGCACGACTCTCGACTAGGTCTGCTTCNTGTTCGGCTAGATTGACCTGCTCGATNAGTNCGCCGAGCCTCTCGCGCCCCGCTCTGGTGTAACCNGACATGGTCAGGTCGCGTAGNTCTGCCACTGTGTCCTCGTAGATTNCAGCAGTCTTGGCGACAGCNCCTGCCATCTCCTTGAGCANCACNCTNGCCTCAGAGTTGTCATACAGAGGNCTGAACGAGAGCTGCTCGGCGACGTTCTGCGCGTAGTCGGCAATCCGATCCTGACGAGATAGCATGTGGAAGAACTCATCAGGACTAGTCAGGAAGTTCCACTTGCCAGCACCGACCTTCTTTCTNAGGTCGTTCTTGATNTTGTCAGCCCTCAACTCTGCTTCGTTGGTCGCCTCGATTGCAGCGCTGGCATCCTCACCNTCTGCTGCCGCGTTCACCGCATCCAACATGTGGTTGACTGTCTCCTCCACTGCCTCGGCGTGAGTGTGGAAGAGCTCNAAGTAGGTTGGCGCACCCTTCTCAGTATCGCTGCCCACATCGGCCAGAGCATCCTCAACGAAGACCTCGCTGTCCCTAGTAGCCCANATCACATAACCCACCATCAGGAAGGCNATGGGTATGATGACGAGNAGNTTGAGTGGATCAGACCCGCTTGCCACATATATCACAATGGANCCGAATCCTGCTGCAGGTAGGCTAGCTACCCATGATGCCACGATTTTNCCGAACACTCTGAAATCGACATTCTTCGCCCCGCCTGCCAATCCGACTCCGACTACTGAACCTACCAAAGTGTGAGTAGTCGATACGGGAACGGCTAGGAACGGCATAGAGAAGATCANAATCGTAGTCGCAGCCCCGAATTCTGCTGCGAAACCCCGAGTCGGAGTAATGTCAGTAATCTTGTGNCCAATAGTGTCCATGACTCTGTAGCCCCATGTCATTACACCGATTGCTATACCAGCGCTTCCAAGCAGAACTAGCCAAGTAGGAACATCCGCCTTGGCCGCCAACTCTCCTCCGCTGGATATAATCTGGTATACGGCTGCCATTGGGCCGATTGCATTNGAACGGTCGTTTGCTCCATGCGCGAAGGCGACATAAGCTGCAGTGATTACTTGCAGCCAGACGAAGATTCGCTCGACTCCATGAAAACCTTCCTGCTCTCCCTTGAACTCGTAATTCCTGAGTACGTATGCTAGAATTCCAGAGGAGATAATCGCGATAATCAAAGCTAGCACGATACTATTCATCGGAATCCAGGCGTTTTCGGCCATCGGGTCCCAACTACCATTCTCTTTGACCGGCAACCAGTCATACTTATTCTCAATCCAGCCATTACTCTCGGCTCGGGAGAAGAAGCCTTTCAGTGCCTTGAACTGAAGTGCGATTCCGAGGACGAAGAAAGTAGGTATTGCAAGAATCGGAGCCAACCACTTCGATCTCTCAATAGGATNCTCGGCNTCGAGAATNGANCCTCTAACAATGTAGAATGTGAAGAAAGCGAGCAGACCTCCCATCAGAGGGCTCGCAACCCAAGACATGACGACCTTGCNAANTACTTCCCAATCAATCAGTGAAGTGCTGTGCTGCACCTCCAGAACAAGCCCCGCTCCGACAATACCGCCAATGATACTGTGAGTAGTGGAGACAGGAAGCCCTAGTCTGGTAGCAATGGTGAGCCAAACTGCAGCTGCCATCATCGCAGCGATGAATGCATACATCAGATCGTTAGCGAATGCATTGGTAACAGTCTCAAAGTCGACAGAGAGAATGCCCTTGCGAACTGTATCGGTAACCGCATCTCCTGCGAAGAACGCTCCAGCGAANTCGAATACAGCTGCAACTACAACAGCTTGCTTCAATGTCAAAGCACGAGAACCAACNGAAGTTCCCATTGCATTTGCAACATCGTTGGCACCGATGTTCCAGGCCATGTAGGCACAAACTACGAGTGACAGNATCAGAACTAGCGTCATTATCGGTTCCATGGGCCTCCTCCCATCCTCTGNGGTACTTGATGGAGTAGATGCGTAATCTATATAGTAATAATTAGAATCGCCGATTTATGCCCATAGGACCAGGTGAGCAAGACGTCCGNAAATTACAACTTACGGGCGGTTCGACATACACGATGAGCCTGCCCAAGCCATGGATTCTGTCTAACAGTCTCTCCGCTAGGGATGCAATCCGCGTAGAATGGAGGCCAACTGGAGAACTTTCCCTTACTCCTTTGGACGCGGCGGAGGAGGTGAAGACGCTAATCGAGTTNAATCTCGACGGAATTCCCGATGGCGCACTGTATGATCATCTCATGGGGGCGTACCTTTCAGGAGCTCAGGAGATTTCAGTCCATAGTGACGGCCAATTCAGCAGAGACGCCCTTGGTGAGATACGCAGGTTTCTTCGCTCGACTCGGGGATTTGAGATTGGTGAACAGTCCGAAAGTAGCGTGAATCTGATTAGCCTGCTGAATGCGGGAGAACTCCCTCTACACGCAAGCCTGAACAGGATGTATCTACTANTATCATCTCTAGTTCGTGACATTTTTGAAGTTCTGATTGGGTCAGATGACGAGTTAATTTCCGATTTTGAGGAGCGTGAGAGAGAAGTCGACNGCCTGCATTACCTGATTGAGAGACAAGTCGGATCAATGCTGGACTCGCAGCAANTTGCAAGATCCCTTGGACTGGGAAGGAAGCAAGGTGTCGAACACGCCAATTTAGCAAGGTCACTAGAGAGAATGATGGACCACGCGCATGAGATGGCTCGNCTGACTCTAGAGACCACTCCACGGCCACGCTTGAAGGCAGACGAATATCCTCTATCTCTATTGCCAGTCTGGATGGACGCCCTCAAGTCACTCATGATTAACCTGAGAACGCACGATTCCTATGAGATAGAGGAAGCACGAGATTCATTGAAAGCGGCGCAATTGTCTCTCAAAGAGCATGAAGAGGGNCTGTGGTCNGGTAGAAGAAAGGCCTCCCGTCTTCTGTTCGAGGACCGCATATCAGAATCAATCCGAAGGATTTGTGCCTATTCGAGAGACTTCGGCGAGAACCTACTCAATATGATTGCATACGACTCAATACAGCGTCAATAAAATCTAGAATAGGGCACTAACCTTCTCGGGCTGTGTCAGGTAGACAAGCAGCCCCAATCCAGCGAACATCATCATCCAAGCACCGGTCGCTTTCACTATTCCAGTCGACCGTCTAAGGAAGTCAAGCATTGCTTGTCTGCCCATTCCTACTAGGGCAGTAACCGAAACCATCAGCAAGGTAACAGAGAGGATTAGGCCCGCCATTCCAAAGGCGAATGCTCCATTTCCGACTACAGCAAGCCAAGCAACGAATGGGAATACTGCGGCAGCAGTACAATCTACCGAAGCAGCACTATATCCTATCCCCCAGAGGTACATGTTNCGCCTCGGCGTAAATTGCTCATCCATCTCTGTGGTCTGATATTGGTCGAGAATGCCCTGGACCCAGTTCAGTAGATGAGAGGTCCACCCCAGCAGCATGAGCCCTCCAAGTATTATCAGTAGCCATGCGATACCAATCGCGATATCATGCAGAACTCCTGAGAGATCAATGATCCCGTCAAGCCCGAAGATAATGCCACCGATTACGGCAAAGAATGTTAGTTGACCTAAGGCCGCGTACCCACCTATCTCGATGGGCTTAGGCATACTCCCTGAGAGCTTCCCAGACTCTCTTAACTCGTCTTCTCTCATCCCGAGATTCAGATAGTATGCAATATAGGAAGGAAGGACAGGGAAAGCGCAGGGTGAGAAGTATACCAGAATGCCTAGGAAAAGGCCAATCACGAAGACACCAGTGAGTGACCTGTCTGCCTTTTTGATTCCAAATCGTAAATCTTCCGCTTCACCAGCATTAGCACTCGCAATTGCTGAATCGAATGCCGCCCAACCATCCAGTGGTGTGCCAGTGCTCTCTTTGGCGACGACATAACCTTCGTGATCAACTACGATNACTATGGGTATAGCTTGAGCCGAGTAGTATTCTACTAAATCTCCCCTATCTCCATTTTCTAAGATGACAACATCCGTTCCACCATTTGCAACAGGCCAAGACATATGCTTGTNAGATNCTGTATCTCCAAATGTCTCGTTAATNCTGTCGAATGATTCGTACCCATACCAAGTTCCAATCGATAATACGATTACATCGTGAGGCCCTTCAAGGGCCTCCCAATTGGCTATTTCTTGTTCAATATGAGTCTGTACATAGTGGCAATTTGCACAATCCACAGCCATGAAGTCGATTACAACAACATTACCTTGCAAGTCAGACAATCTAACCATCCCATTCTCGTCTGCAATTACATCATCAATGCCAGCCCTATTCATCGTTGAAACTTCAAAATCAGGAACCGGCACTACTTCGTCGGACACTCCGTAAGCGGATGCTGAGAGTCCGAAAAGCGTCAGGGATGAATACCCTATGATACAGAAGAGGACGACGCCGACGACGAACGCCTGCCAAGTCTCTTTCTGGCGCAGGACATCGAAGTCAAGCCCTGCTACCATGAAACGCGGAATTAGGGCCGACTTTTGATTCCGGCGGGGATTCTGCTCTCAATCATAGTCATCACGCTTATTGCCGAATTAGGCTGGCAGGAGAGTACAGGGCTCGTGGTCTAGGGGTTATGACGTCGCCTTCACACGGCGAAGATCGCAGGTTCAATTCCTGCCGAGCCCACCAACTTAGACTAATTCGTGAAGCAGAGAAGAAGCCCCTAGCCTCAACCTATCTGGGCCTTGTATAGAAGAATCCTCAGAATTCACTATTCCAACCAGTCTCTCTACGTCTCCCAGAGTACCTATCCCTCCTGACAACTTTACACCTGCCCGACTGCCCATGGTGACTCCGTACCTCATTACCTCGAAAGCGAGAATTCGGGCAGCCTCGTCACTGCACCCACCACGCTTGCCAGTACAGGTTTTCACGAAGTCCGCACCTGCTGCCAGTACCAGTCGTGTGTAGGCGCGTATGGCTCGCTCGTCCAGTAGAGGAGTCTCGATAATCACCTTCAGAACCCTCTCAGCAGAGGCCTCCCTCATCGCAATCAGCATCGCTTGCTCCGCCTGACCGGGGGCATCTCCGCTTGGTTCGAGTACGCAGTCTATCTCGTCAGCCCCTGCATCCACTGCCTGCCTGATTGCAGCAGCGACCTGTTCGGGGTCATTACTCCCAATTGGGAATCCTGCTGCCACCGCACTGATGGCAACATCCTCGAGCCTTTCAGAGATATAGGAGACATGCTCAGAGAATACGCATACTGAGGCAGGACGGTACATGTTGGCCAACCTGCAGAGCTCATCTAGGTCAGATTCAGATGCATCGCGATCCAGTAGAGTCAAATCGAGGATGTCCAGAGTTCCGCGTGCATCCATGATGCTCTCACCCGTGACGGGATTCGAAGTCCCGCATGAAGCCCACCAGTGCCTCGACACTCTCTATCGGGCAGCCGTTGTACATGCTGGCACGAATCCCACCAACACTCCGGTGCCCCTTTAGGCCACCTAGACCAGATTCCATTGCCTCATTGAGAAAAGCTCCCTCGAGATCGGTATCGGCCAGACGCCATGTGACATTCATCACCGAGCGAGAGCCTCCGTGGGCATGCGGTCTCCAGAAGTCACTTCGATCCAACTCGCCGTACAACAGCGAAGCCTTGGCACGATTTCTCTCTACGGCACCAGCTAGGCCACCATTTCGCTCGACCCAAGCAAGTACACGATCGAGGACGAATATGCCAAAGGTGTTTGGCGTGTTGAACATCGAGCCCTTGGCTGCATGAGTTCGGTAGTCTAGCATGGTCGGTAAACCGTCGTGGCACCGTGACAGAGCCCAAGGTGAGAGTATTGCTAGAGTTACCCCGCTCGGCCCCAAGTTCTTCTGAGCTCCAGCGTAAATCAAATCATGCTCGGATACATCGATGGGAACGCCACAGATGTCAGAACTGGCATCAACCACTCTCGGCTTACCTGCGCTGTCTGGGAGATGGTGAAACTGGGTTCCAAAGAGTGTGTTGTTAGAGGTGTAATGGACATAAGTGGCATCGTCCCTGATGGAGTAGTCCTCGTCTGAAGGCACCGATCTGAAATTCTCTTCAGAACCATCCCAAGCTGCCACGCAGTCACTCACTCTACTAGCTTCCTTGAGTGCCTTCTTTGACCAAATACCAGAAACTAGGAAGTCGGCTTTTCCTTCACTGCCGATGAGGTTTAGAGCACTCATGTAGAACTGCGTCGAGGCTCCTCCTTGCAGGAGCAGGACTTCGTAGTCATCGGGTACTGAAAGCAGACTCCTTACTCTGCCCACAGCCGAGTCGATGACCGCTTGGAAGGTGTCTGAGCGGTGTGAGACCTCCATCAGACCGAATCCACTGCCTGAAAGATTAGGCAGAGCCAATGAGACCTCTTCGACCACCTCGTGCGGTAGGACGGCGGGCCCGGCCCCGAAGTTGTGGATGCGACCCTCTGGCTGCACAATCCGTCGCCTCGCCCCCAGTCTTTCAGTTCATCGGAGGCGCGACAGAGTAATTTCGGTGTGGCCGGACGCGCTGCCATGCTGCGCATAGGTTTGGTCATGCTACAGGGCGCCAGACATGTCCACATGTCGGCCCTTCAGAGGGCAGCCGACGAGTGTAGCATCGAAATCAGCCTACATGAGTTGAGGATGGCATCAGACCTTGTAGAGGCAGACCCACACGCCCTTGTTCTTCCAGGTGGCGAATCCACAACCATGAGACTGACCGGAAACCACGAGACATCCGGACTTCTTCCCGCCGTCTTTGATTGGATTCGCAACGATCCCTCTCGACCCGTCCTTGGGACCTGTGCCGGCGCGATTCTGCTATCAGACCCACAAGACGGAGGAGCACCCCTTATTCCGGCCAGCATCGATCGCAATGCCTACGGCAGTCAGTCCGATTCCTTTCAGGACGAAGTCTATTCTGAGATGTTGGGCAGAGAATTCCCTGGTGTATTCATTCGTGCCCCCAGATTTGATTCGATTGACGACTCCGCACAGGTCGCAGCGACTCATGAGGGAGAGGTGGTCGGCATCAGGCACGGTAACAGACTCGCCCTCACTTTCCACCCCGAGCTCTCCACAGACACAGGATTTCATCGATGGCTCATCGAGGCGACCGTGGAGGTTTCAGGATGAGCGTCTCTCTGCCTCTCTCACAGCTAGACACTCTCCCAGAAGCAGCGGAGGAAGGCGATTCAGAGGGATGCATCCAGTGTCAGATGGGAAGTAAACTGGTCCTGTTCATCACCGGGAACTGCCACTGGCGCTGCGATTACTGTCCGCTTTCTGAGACTCGTCGCGACATCGACCACATGTTCGCCAACGAGCGACGCTGCGAGAACTTTGACGAGGTTATCGAGGAAGCCAGAGCTATGCGGGCTACAGGTGCCGGGATTACCGGAGGTGACCCTCTGATGGCCAGAGAGAGAACGCTTGAGGGGATTAGAGCCCTGAAGGCAGAGTTTGGCCCATCCTTTCACCTGCACATGTACACAAGCATCCCATTTAGGACCGAATGGGCCGCCGAGTTCGCCGAGGCAGGACTCGACGAGATTCGATTCCATCTGCTCGACTTGGAGTCTGAAGAGTATCGAGATGTAATTACTGCCTGTAGTGACGCTGGAATCGAGACAGGAGTAGAGTTGCCCTGCGAGCCGGATATGGAGTCCGAGCTGGTGCAATTACTCGAGGATCTAAGAGAGTTCAGAATCAACTTCCTCAACCTGAATGAGTTGGAGATTACCGTGGGCAACCACGACAATATGGAGCTTAGGGGATTCAATTTGTCAACCGAGATTACCGCCGGTGCAGAAGGCTCATCGGAGTTAGCCCAGATGCTAAGGGACAGAGTAAATAATGCAGCAAAAGGACTGCCTGATTCCACCGACTCAGTCGTGCGCGAGCCCTATGGATTCCACGTCAAGTTCTGCACTGCCGTGTACAAGGATGCAGGCCAGTTGAGAAGGAGGTTTGAGCGTAGAGGAGAGGCAACAATCTCTCCTCACGAGACTCTAACTGAGGACTCTACGCTGATGTTCGGCGCTGTCTATGCTTCTGCAGAGGATCAGTCAGAATGGATTGACGAAATCACCGAAATCACAGGCCTGCCGCAGAGATTCATGCTATGGGATTCCGAAGAGGGGCGAATCGAACTACCACTGGTAATCGCCGAATCGATTGCCGAAGAAGTAGATGCTCCGGTGGCTATGGTGGAAGTAACACCTACCTTTGATAGGATGGAAGTGACTGTCGTCTGGCTGAATGATACCAGTTGAATCGATAGTTCTTCGTTGGGTTCATATGGCCTCGACTCGGACTCCATTACATGCCGGTCAGGCAAGGCAATCCGGAAGCGGCTGGAGTCAATCCTTTCCGCAGACTATCCGCTTCGCAGGTAATCACTTGGAAATCTTGCAATAGGCTGTGGTACTACAACTACATCGAGCGCCTAAAGTCGCCCCTCCCTCCTCAGATAATCCGCGGTAATGCAGTCGAGGAGTGCATCTGCCGCGTCCTTCGCGACTCTCCGGTTTTCGTCGCTGCCGATGCTGAAGATGAGATGACGTCCCCTCTCCTTGAAGATGGCTCTCTGGCCTATGACAATCAACTGGCTTGGCCAGGTCCTGCGACAATCGAGCTATCCGAAGACCAATGGCCAGCAGACAGGGCTTCACTTCTCAGTTGGGCGATATCGCGTGCAGAAGTGCATTTTGATAGGTGCTGGGAAGCCGCTGTTGATGATTGGGAATCCTCTCCAAACAGAAAGGGTTCGGTAGAAGATGCCGACCCCGAGGAGGCCAGAGAGATGGTCCAGTCCGGACTCAAGATGCACATAGATCAGGTAGAGGCCTGCCTGAATGCAGCGGGTGGTCCTAAACTTGAGAGTTGGAGAGCTGGAGAGGGCCGAGAATATTGGCCACCTCCTGATGGATTCCCTCGTCTTTGGGACCAGCCGCATCCGGCCGCTCAGGACTCTGATGATATCTCATGGTGTGAGGCATGGGAGTTGGCAAGGCCTTGGTTCGTAGACCCTGATGCAGGACAGTGGAAGCAGACCACATCGCACCCAGAGGAATGGTTCCAAGGTGAGTACGATATGGTGTATGGCTGGACTGGAAAAATCAGAATAATCGACCTCAAGGCATCTATTGGAAGGGGAGATCGCTCAGCCGGATATATCGACCAACTACGCCTCTACTGCTGGCTCTGGTGGGAGACTCATGATAGGAGTGAGGAGGTCGATTCGTTGGAGATTTGGTACTTGGGTGCGGATGCAATCAAGGAAGTCGAATGCCCCTCAAGAGAAGAAATGGAAAAACTCTCAGAAGAACTCTCAGAGTTGTATGAGAAGATTCACGCAAGAAATCCCGAGATAGAAGAGTGTCCTCCCGAACCGGCCCCTCTGCACTACTTCGATTATGGTGGCGTGCCCTCTGAGGTCCCGATAGACGCCGATTCTAGGGCTCGTTGTACATACTGCGATCTGAGAGGAGTTTGCGAGGGGAGTGACCACGAACTTGACCTCCCCCTAGAACGCAACATCGACCGCTTTGGCCACAGCTGGCCAATCACTCCCCTAGGAGAGATAGTTACGCGAGTGAATGTGGTCGGCGAAGTATCTGGTCTCCGTGGACCGAATCTTTCCGAGGATGGCTCCGTCGAACTCTCATTCATTTTACAGGAGGGATACGATCGAGCCAAGGTGCAACCCTCTCGCTACGGAACTCCCAGACAAGTAACCCGATCTATAGCCAATGGAGTCAGGGTCCGCATCGAGAACGCCATGGCTTCGATGTGGAAGGGGGAGATTGTCCTTGACCTAGACCAGAAGTCCTCGGTTACCATCGCAGACGAATCCGACGAAGCCCCAATCGTCGATATTGAGACTAAGGCCAATGCCATAGGTAGGATATGGTCAATCAATGCCTTCCCTGATGGAGAAGGCGTGAGCAGATGGTCTGTGACACTGATTGACCAGACTGGATCGGCCGGAGTAGTCGCCTTCAAGCAATTCATCCCGCTTGCTGCAGCAGGAGTCACC
The DNA here is from genome assembly GCA_002714745.1 of Methanobacteriota archaeon. Lineage (GTDB taxonomy): Archaea > Thermoplasmatota > Poseidoniia > Poseidoniales > Thalassarchaeaceae > Thalassarchaeum. The sequence goes on from PAYF01000001.1 coordinate 44,064, forward strand.
CGAGGAGATGAGATTGCAATTCTCAATGGCGAAATAGGTGAATTCAATGGACAGCCACAAGTCAGGATAGGCCCAGGAGGGCGTCTAGTAGTCCTCCGCGATTCTTCTGAAGTACCCGGATTTTAGTGAAGTCGAACGATGGCGCCGAGAGAGGGATTTGAACCCCCGCGTCCAATGGACAGTGGATTTCGAATCCACCGCAATACCGGGCTATGCGATCTCGGCAGCGCTCCGGCCACCTGCGAATCAAACATAAGGCTGACCCGATGTGTGGGTACTGTGAGAATACAGGTCGAGCATGATGGTAATTCTCTTTCTTTAGAGTCCGAGGTACCAATCAGCATCTCCGAGATCCTAGAGAGGATGTCTATCCCTGCCTCAACCGTTCTAGCAGTTCATGAGGACACGATTGTACCTCACACTTCTGTTATCGAATCTGACATCAACCTCGAGCTAATTGTGGTCTCGTCAGGCGGATAGCCGACTAGACGTAGAAGTCACCCGACTCAACATCAGTCATAGCCAGAGTTTCCTCTAAGTCTCCTCCGGCATTCATCTCACCCAGAATCCTTGCAGCAGTTTTCTCTGTTGAATCCAGACTCAGCTCAAGTGGCAAATCGAACGCTGCTTCTATCCAAGCTGCCAATCTGTCAGCAGCAACGACATCGGCACTCGCGCCCATAGTCTCGGCAACCAGTCCAATGGTGCTTACCGAATGCAGTGTGGAGAGTGAGATTAGTAGTCCTGCGATTCCAATCATCCCTGCCTCAGGATGTTCCCTGGTTACTGGTATGTCATCCGCTTCAAGCCGCTTTCTTACATCACGGTCTGCGCATATAACGTGAATTTGCTTATCTTCTGCTCCAGCTGCCAGACCTGCGAGCACCAGCAACTGAGGAGTATCCGACTCCGAGGCGAGCTCAAGTATCGCCTCCGAGATTTCATGCTGACCTGCTGCGGTCATCGGCTGTAAATTGCCGCCTACCACAATGACCGTCCTGCCGTCGGGCAGTAAAACGGAATCTATGCGGATTCTAGGGGGGGCCAACAAGGAATCACTATCCAATGTTGAATGAGGAGGGAAGTCGGGATGTAGAATCCATGCAAGAGTGCGAGAGGGATGCTTCTCAACTAATGAGTCGACGACTAGTTTGCCAACATTCCCCACGCCCGGAACCGCTTCCAGCATTGATGCATGCTCTGGCAGACTGTCTCCNACCAGCCAGTGGATTTTGGTCCGATTCATTCCTCCTCACTCTCCNCCTTCCTAGTTGTAGGCAGAGAATCTAACCACTCATCACTCCCGACGTCCATGCGCTTGCGACGCCTAGCACCTTGAGGATCCTCGGGAGAGTACTTCATCGGCGATACTGCGGCCATGGCAGACCCACATTCNCCACATCTTGCACCTAGGCCAAACTCGCCACACGAAGTACACCTTTGCAACCTAGTCCTGACCATACTATCAGGCCGCTTGCGGCCGGAAGGGTCAATGAAGTCTATGTCTGCCAAAGGCGACTCAGAGACGTTCGGCGGCTATCGAACCCTCTACCGAAGCCATGCTTTCTGAGGCCGCCTTTTGTGCTGCCTCCCAGACNGACTCNGCGGCCTGATAGTCGGGAGCTCTGATGTCAACCCTGTAGTGAGGAGCTCCATCGTAATGACACGTGATTGTGACTTCCTCTAGATTCTCATCGCAGGCTTCTGCAGCTATGAGGGCTTCACGAATCGCATTTACTCCCTCTGGACCCCAAACTTGGATGTCAAACTCTCCCCTAATNTCTACGAANGGAGGAACGATGTTCTCTACAGCCAACTCGGTTACAACTGGGATCCAATCTCCTGTGAAGCCTGCGTCACTCAGGGCCATATCGCTAATTGCACACTCTTCTAGCGCTCCGAATAGGGTTCCGAAGATCTCTCGCATCTCGTCACATATAGCTGCAGTCTTCTTCTCATCCCAGCCGACTCTCTCAGCGGCTACACGCATCAATTGACCAGCTCTCTGCCGATTCTTCCAAGCTTGTAGTGTGTCNCTCCTACGCTCTTCAGAGACAGACTTTATTGACAGTTCNATTCTNTGCTTGTCCTTCCTTACTTGGATGGCCTTGGCCACNACTCGCTGACCCTCTCTTAGATGAGNGCTGATGTTCTTGACCCAGCCGGAAGCCACCTCTCCNATGAANACGAAACCNGTCTTCCCNTCATAACTCTCGAGGTCNAAGTATGCNCCGTTNTCCTTGACACTGCTGACTACNCAAATCAGCAACTCCCCTTCCTCTGGCCAAAGTTCGGAACCCGCCATATGACACCCCCTCACTCGAGGACGTCAATGATTGTGCTTCCGGATAAATCCGCCCTGCCTCCNGCCGGCCGCGCCAAAGTGGCGCCGCAGATGGNACAGGAGATNGAGGTTGACGCCCTGTCGAAGACAATGGCTTCTTGACCGCAGTCACGGCANTTCACTCTTAGGAATCTACCACTCATCATCTCACCTCTCACTTGTCTACTAGCTCGAACTTCCTAGCTCTCTTCCCTGCAGGAGAATGTGCCTTACCTGTCTCAGTACATCGAAAGATTAGATTGACCCTCTTAGTAGGCTTCTCGCCAGATGGCTTGGGCCTTGGNAATCCACGGTAACCAGATGTGACCTTACGGAATCTTCGCTGACCCCACTTCAGTTCACTAGCGCGGCGCTTCTTGACTCTCTCGACGGTGTGCTCTGTATGCTTACCAGCTGCCGGACTGTATCGCTTCACTGTCCTAGGCATCTTGACCATGGGCTCACCTCGCGTCCTGCGACATCGCGGCCACCAATGGCCCATTTATGAACTCTATCTAGCGTACTGCGGCGCGAATTACCCNACCAGGAGTCACAAATACGATGTAATGCCATTCACTGCCGGTGAACGTGTCCTTAGCCGCTGCTCAGGTCTGGATCGGATTCTGCCTAGTCGCCATAGGATTTGCCATGCACAGAACGGGCCCTGCTTTCAAGAGACATCCNGCCGGAGCACCTGTTGCANTGCTNGGCCTAGCTCTGATNCTACTTCACTCTGAGCANCCACCTGCGCCCGAGTCACTTCTNATGCAGANNATNTTGGATNCTGGACCNTGGNTTGNCACTGCAGNAATTGGAACTTTCNTNGNACTCTCAGGAGCTCCGACATATTCNGNTNCAAAGCCNCTACTANTCNTNGCCGGCTGGTCAGTTATCCTTGCCTCCTGGTACCTTATGTTAGCAATTCTTCCCGAATTGAATCTGACAAGGGTACTTTCCTGGTTGAGCTCAATTCTCGGGGTAATCTTGGCAATTTCAGTCTTCGCTTTGTCAGTCAGATTTACCGAGCGCAGAACTCCCGTCGAACCGGAGACGCCTCCTCTGACAGATAAGGAGAGGAAGTACGTACAGAGCGTACTGATGCGACACTTGGAGGTATCTGATGACCCTTGAAATAGAGACAATTGCGAGCGCCTTACTAGGCTCTGCTGCCCTCACATCTCTCATAATCATCCTTGCTATGATAGGAACTCTGAATCCTTACCATCGCCCTGCAATCCCGCTTACTAGCGCTGCCATCGTCATTTTCGCCTCGACTTATCTCCATTCCATATCCTCGGGATCAACGCTGAGTCTAATGGCTCTCAGAACTAATCTTGTAGAAGGCGCGCTTTCTATGTTCGAACTAATTTATCTCGGATTCGCAATCCTAACCGTTCTACTCATGCAAGCCACTCTTAGAAGACGTGCTGAAGACCCGCTGATAGCGCTTTCAGATGCCGAATCTGACTCCGAGTGACACGTCTCTATTGGGCAACTCTCATAACACCCCCTTCGGTCGCCGCGCTGTCCTAGGTGGTAACGATGTCAAAGGGAACACCCAGTATGGGAAAGAGGCAGAAGTCCACACATATCAGGTGCAGGCGCTGCGGCAGACACTCGTATCACAAGACCAAGAGTGTCTGTGCCCACTGCGGCTATGGCGCGACTGCTAGGATTCGAAAGTACAGATGGAACAAGCGCTCACGTTCCATGGGCTCAGGCAAGTGACCCGGAAAGTGCTAAGTCCCTCACCGCAAGCGCGGTATGTTATCCGATGTGTGGTATCATCGGCATCTTGGGACATCCGGAAGCACAGGTAGCGAGTAGCATCTACGACGGCATGCTGGTACTGCAGCACCGGGGTCAAGATGCTGCGGGCATAGTCACCAGCGATTCCGATAACATCTACCACAGGCGTGCTAACGGACTTGTCAGGGACGTTTTCAGAGCCAAGCACATGTCGAACCTACTCGGACAAATGGGCATGGGACATGTTCGCTACCCTACTGCCGGCTCGAGCTCAGTGGCAGAGGCTCAGCCGTTCTACACCAATACTCCCTTTGGCGTCAGCCTAGCCCATAACGGCAATCTGAACAACACCACCGACATCATCAATGGACTGTTGGAATACGACCACAGAAGAATCAACACCAGTTCCGACTCAGAGGCCCTGCTGAACTTGTTTGCAGCCGAGATTCAGAGATCAGTAAATGGTAGGCCGGGTGGACTTGAGGCTCTTTCTGAGGACGACATCTTCCGAGCTGTAGAGAGAGTCCACCTTAGAGTCGAGGGCAGTTACAGCGTGATTGCGATGATTACGGGATGGGGACTTGTCGCATTCAGAGACCCTCATGGCATCAGACCTCTATTCATGGGAACGTGCGAAAACGAAGGTTTCATCGAGAGAATCTTCGCATCCGAGAGCGTCACATGCTCTGCTTTGGGCTTTACTCCTGAGCGGGATATATCGCCCGGTGAGGCTGCAATCGCTAGATTGGACGGTTCGTTCTCGGCCAAGCAATGCCACTCCGAGCCGGCCCACACACCGTGCATCTTCGAACATGTCTACTTCGCCCGCCCAGATTCAACCATAGATGGAATCTCAGTTCACGGAGCCCGTCTGCGAATGGGGGCTGCACTGGCTAGAAGAGTACTCAAGGAGCGCCCTGACCATGGAATAGATGCTGTGATCCCGGTCCCAGACAGCGGCAGGATAGCCGCCATGGAGATGGCGAGATCACTGAGTGTGGATTATCGAGAGGGCTTCGTGAAGAATCGCTACATAGGCAGGACATTCATCATGCCCGGCCAGTCCATGAGGAAGGATTCTGTTAAGAAGAAGCTCAACACTATCGATTGGGAGTTTGCAGGTAAGACGGTGATGATAGTCGATGACAGCATAGTGCGAGGAAATACCTCACGCAGAATCATCGATATGGCGAAGGAAGCAGGTGCAAAACAAGTCTTCTTTGCCTCATCTGCTCCTCCAATTATACATCCAAATGTGTACGGCATCGACATGCCGGCTCGTGCAGAGTATGTCGCCCACGACCGCAGCATAGAGCAGATTGCTGAGGCCATAGGAGCTGATTGGCTAATCTATCAGGAACTGGACGATTTGGTAGAGGCATGCTTAGACGGAGGCAAAGATAAGCCTGCAAACTTCGATTGCTCTTGCTTTGATGGAGTCTATGTGACCGGAGGAATCACCGAGGAGTATCTGTCTAGGGTTGAGAGTGCACGCAATGACGCAGCCAAGACATGATTCTACTGTATCGCGGACGCGGCACAATGAAGTCACACTGGACCATCACGAATCGTGAGAGGGACTATTCCTGCACTGACCACGTCCGCGGTTGCCGAGGTTGCAAGGTACTGCTGTGAATTGGAAGAGGACAACTTCGCGGTAGGATTTGACTCCGGCCGCCTGCATGTCTACGGCTCAGATGGAGTGATAATCAGTAAGGCCGAACTGAATGAGAGGATTNTNGGGCTGGCAAATTCGGATGGGAANATAGTCGCTGCAACCAGCACCGGAGGAGTNAGGGCNTTNCATAGCAAGCCGCTTTGGGAGTACGNCATAGAATCGGGATGTGAGANGATATGCGCNCACCCCGATGGAGTCTTAGTGGCTGACTCGTCTGACAGACTGTTGCTGATTTCACCACAAGGCGGTTTGCTGGCATCAATCGAGTGCAAATCTCCGGTGGCCATTACTCACTCTACAGATGGCGTCTGCGCAGCCGCATTGGAGGACGGCAGCATACTGATTTTGGATTCTTCACTCAGGATATTGCACGAATCTCCTGCAGCCGCTGATGATATCGAGACTGTATCTTGCATGGCTTTCCGCAGAGATGGTGTTCTGATGGTTGCTAGGAACTCATTGGGAGTGGTGGTTGATGACCGCCCTGAGAACAGAATCGAGTGCTGGCATCCCGAGAAAGGTCTGCTGAACTCTACTGAGTTATTCTCTCGAGTGACCGACCTACTACCGACAGATGATGGAGTGGTGGCAGGATGCTTCGATGGAACACTGTTTAGGATGAAGATAGGTAGCAATGAGCCCGAGACCATCTTCAAATTCGATTACCAAGTGTCGAGCATCACAAGCTGGGGAGACGATCTATTGGTTTCCTCTTGGTTCGATGTTTTCAGAGTCTCCAATAACGGCTCGATAATGTGGCAGTTTGAGCATCCTGGAATCGTCGATAGTATACTTTCTCTAGGGGAGAGAGTAGCCCTGATTGGTGATGACCGTAAGTCAGGCAGTACTCCGGCACCAATCGTTATCATCGATCCAGATACGCCAGCCACAGAAGATTACTCTTCTCAAGAAAATGAAGCCGATGTGGGCGCGGAGTTCTCAGGAGCCCTCTCGCCCGAAGAGGAGGCCATTGCTGAGTCCAGGCCAAAAGTCAACATAGAATCGAATCAGATTCTCCATGACCTCAATGAGGAGAGCGAGGTAGAATCGGAAGAAGCAGAGCCTGAACCTGACATCTTGGAGGAATTGTCTGCTTCAGCGCGGGCAATCAACCTGCCTCCCGTTGCAGATGCGGGCGAAGACATCACGGTTGAAGCGGATGATGAGGACAAGGCCGAGATTCTCCTCGACGGCAGTCGTTCGTTTGACCCAGACGGAGACATAGCTTCGTGGGCTTGGGAGGATGAAAGACAGAGAGTAATCGGACACAGCGACAGAATCAGAGTCAGGTTGGCAAAAGGTGTNCATATCTTCTATCTNACAGTAACAGATGACAGAGGTTCTGCGACCAAGTCGTCAATAACTGTTCACGTGAAGTGATTACAGTTTGGCCAACTCTGACTTGAGAGCAGGNAGTGCATCTTCCCAAGTAGCAACTATTCCATAGTCGGCAACTCCGAAGATTGGNGCATCAGGATCNTTGTTTATCGCAACGATGTACTTACTGGTCTTCATACCNGCTAGATGCTGAATCGCCCCNCTNATNCCCACCGCGATGTANAGACTCGGTGTGACAGTCTTCCCGGTNTGGCCAACCTGCATACTATGNGGAATNTCTTCCCAAGTATCNACAGCAGCTCTGCTAGCACCAACAGCAGCCCCGATGATATCTGCAACNTCATTGAGGTGNGAGAAGTTGGAAGGATCTCCCATNCCNCTCCCTCCNGAGATGATGATGTCNGCCTCTGTGACATCNAGNCTCTCGCTGGCCTTTGCTATAGCCTCCTTGACCGCCANNCNTACATCNGCACTCTGATTTACTGTGTTAACNNCGGCACTCCCTCCACCGGANGCGGCATCGAAGGCATTGGCTCNCAGGGTAATCACACATGGAGCNGAGACATTCGATGTCTCCGTCGCCTTCCCTGAGTANATGGGCCTAGTNACAATCATCCCAGCCTCCAGTCCGGTNGCATCTTGGATAACTGGAATCTTTCTGATTGCAGCCAAGGATGCTGCAATGTCCCTTCCTCTGGGAGATGCTGCTGCGAGGACTAAATCTCCAGTGGCCTGTGAGTCCAGAGCAGTAGCCCATGCCCCTCCNTCGTAGGTCCCNAAACAGTCGCCCTCGACTGAGATGACCTTGGAAACTCCGGAAATCGAAGCAGCCTCTGATGCCCCGACTCCTCCAGGACATAGCACGGTTGTCGTACCTCCAATTGAAGAAGCAGCACCGACTAATTGGGCGGTGACCGATGTCAGTCCATCAGCAGTTGAATCAGCGATTACTGTTACATCCATTTTAATCACCTAGATTACGTTGGCCTCGTCTCTTAGCTTGCCCACCACAGTGGCTACCGAATCAGCTCCCTCGAACTTCTGTCCGGGCGGCTTCTCGGGAGGTGGAGAATGACTTACCACGGTTACTCTAGAAGCGCCCAAAGACAAACCAAGATCTTCGGGAGAAAACGTCTCTATGGCCTTCTTCTTAGCCATCATAATACCCCTAACATTGGGCCTTCTGAGCTCTTCTGAGCCTTTGTCGAATGCAAAAACGCAAGGCGCTGAAACCTGCACTCTCTCATCTCCTCCTGAACTGGCTCGCAATGCGAGATAACCGCCTTCGTTAGAAGACACCTCGGAGACATGTGAAACGCAACTCGCACCCATCAGCAGAGCTACTCCGGGACCGGTTGACCCTGCATTGGTATCCGCAGCCTGCTTTCCACAGAATACGACATCGCAACCTGCTTGGCCTAGAGCAGCTGCTAGAACCGACTGGACCTGGGTGCTGTCAAGCCCACTTAGGTCATCCACTTGGACGTGCAACAAGGAATCTGCACCTACTGCGGCGGCATCGGTCAGCATCTTGGCAGCGCGCACAGGTCCACATGTGATTGCTACCACCTCACCACCTCCTGCCTCCTTCATTTTCAGAGCGCTCTCCAAAGCGTATTCATCGTATGGGCTCATCGACCATTTGCTGACAGCAGACTCGTCTACTCTGCCTCCAGAGACTCCAATCTTGGCAGTGGTGTCGGGAACTTGCTTGAGTAGAACTCCTATAGCCATGGTCAACAGCACTCCGAACGTCAGTCGCGCTATCAATTTTCGGAACTCCCAGTGTGGCTAATCTAGGGCTCTCTGGTAAATGACTGGATACCTGTTATGTGGCGTCCGAGGATTAGGTTGTGTATGTCGTGGGTGCCCTCGTAGGTCTTCACTGACTCCAGATTGGCCATGTGCCTCATTACAGGATACTCGTCGAGGATTCCGTTAGCACCGTGGATATCCCTTGACATCCTAGCGATTTCAAGTGCGATGTCAACATTGTTCATCTTGGCCAGAGAAATATGCTCTGGAATCCAAGTGCCATCATCCTTCTTATTACCAAGGTGATATGCTAATAGTTGTGCCTTGGTAATCTCTCTGAGCATCCATGATAACTTGTTCTGGACCAATTGGAAAGATGCTATAGGATGGTCGAACTGAATCCTACTCAATGCATACTCCCTGGCCGAGTCGAAGCACGACTGCGCAGCCCCCACGGCACCCCAAGATATCCCATAGCGAGCATTATTCAGACAACTGAACGGGCCCTTTAGGCCTTTTACTCCGGGAAGAATCCTATCTTTGGGGATTCGGCAGTCTTGGAAAACCAACTCACTGGTCACACTGGCCTTGAGTGAGTGCTTCCCAGTCATCTCGGGTGCAGAGAATCCGGGATCGTCCTTCTCGACAATAAATCCTCGAATCACTCCGTCGAGCTTGGCCCAAACCACAGCCAAATCTGCAATGGTACCATTAGTTATCCACATCTTAGCACCATTCAGCAGGTAGTGGTCACCTTTGTCCTCAGCGCGGGTAATCATGTCGCCGGGATTTGAGCCGTAGTCAGGCTCTGTCAGGCCGAAGCAGCCAATGAACTCGCCAGTTGCCATTCTTGGTAGGTAGTGATTCTTCTGCTCCTCGCTGCCGAAGTCCCAGATTGGGTACATAGCCAGAGAGCCCTGAACGCTGGCGAATGATCTCACGCCACTGTCGCCACGTTCCAATTCCTGACATATGAGTCCGTATGCGATGTATGACAGACCCGGGCATCCATATCCCTTCAGAGGAGCACCAAGAATCCCCATCTCTCCGAGATCCACCCTCCACTTGTCCGGAAATACTCCGTCGCGACAAGCCTCCTCTATGTTGGGAATGACCTCCTTGTCGACCCAGTCTCTTACCATATCGCGGACCATCCTTTCCTCCTCGGTTAGGAGGGAATCAATGTCGTAGAAGTCCAACGCCTCGTATGCCATGTCTCAAACCTATCGCGACCACGCAGCCCAAATGAACGTTGCCGACTAACGCCTCCTCTTTCTACGTGCCTCACGCTTAGCCATACGACTCTCTTCTGCGGTACCGAATTTCTGTGTGAACCAGTTCTGAAGACTTGGTGAAAAGCTCAGCCCTACACTGAGAATAACCAATGCAGTCACGGCCGGGATGGCAATCAGAATCCATACTCCTAGGATTCCAGGAATAGATTGGGAAGGCGGATGATACTGAATCAGCGTACCTCTGTCAGTCAATATCCAGCCGCTGTCTCTGTCTATGGGCCAAGTAGATACTACTCTCTGCCCCGCGATGCTGGCGTCAAAGTCCTCAACATCTGTATTCTCAAGCCAAGGAAATGTCTTGTCATCGCTTAGATCATGCTCTAAGAGTGCGAATGGAGCGACTGAGACAATCGACCTGTCATCGTTTTGCCCCGATATTCCTGTAAATACTCCCTCGGCCCCAGTAAGCTGTGTAATGGTGATTATAGACAAACCTGGGAAATCAGAGTTCAGTTCAATCACTCCAATGTTCCTATCATCCGATACTGCAACGCATTGCCCTACATCCACTTGAGGGCAATGAACGTCTTGCCAGGGATACACAGTTCCTCCTATCCAATACAAAGTGTGATCTCGGTCGATTACTCCTATGCCATCCGTCACACTTGTAACCACGCATAGAATTTTTGAGGTATGGCAGTCTATTGCCGTGATATCACTACTTCCTCTTCCTTCAATCAAGTGAACTTCGGCATCTCCCTCAGCTGCAGCCCGCATTCTCCACAACCAACCATCAGAACCGCCAACATAAGCCCAAGATCCACCCGGGTTCCAAGCCACTGAGTGTAGGTCAACATTGCCGAACTCAAGATCTCCTCCGGCGTCGGTAACTGAATGATNNCTCATTGCATATCTCAGAACCTCTCCTGAATCGCCCACAATCAGAGCAGTCTGACCTCCCGGATGGAAGTCTCCTGCGTGAAGATTTATCCATTGACTTTGCAACTCATCACTCCAGACTAAATCAGTTCTGATAGTCGGATCGGATGCGTCTAACAAATTAAGATAAGACTCGGCCCCGTACACAATCACCTTCTCGCCTAAAGGATCAATTGCGCCCCCCTCGATTCCAAGATCAATGGGTGCGAGTTTGACAATCTCATCCAGTTCTACTGCTGATTCTGCGTGCACATGCGGCGTCAGCATCATAGATACGAGAACAACTGTCAACATCCTCGCGACAGAGGTAGCCATACACGGCGGACGGGTGACTTCTGTTTAGCCCGTTCGACAAGCCCAGAGCCTTGAATGGCAACAGCATTCAAGAAGTTGCGAGCCAGCGCCGCGGCATGGAGAGATTCGACGTCAAGAGAGGACTAGTGAAGCAGGTTTCGGAGAATGGAGGTCTAGCGGTGCTAGCCAGCGAGTACTTCGACGACGTAAGTGAGTCAGGGAACAACTCATTCAGTGGTTCCCATGGAGTGATGACCTCTATTGAGGCCAATTACAACGAGAAGGGGGCACTGATTATCGATGTCACCAATGTTCCNCCTAACTTTGAGGATCCCGAGTCAGTTAAGATCGCAATGGANGATAGGAAGAGGTGGACTTCATTCCTCGATGCCGCCACCGGATACAGCTCTAAGCAGAGAGGAGACAAGGCGAANGAATGGGCCAAGAAAGCCAGCAAGGCGAAGTCTGCAATCTCAGCTGCCCGCCACTTCATGTCAATGTCTGAAAATGTGCCCGANGAACTCGTTTCACAGGCAGACTCTATGATTGCTGAGATAGAGGCAGCCCTTGAGCAGGGAGACAATACCAAGGCCGCTGGAAGGGCAGAGAAGTTGACGAAGTTGCTTGATTGAGGTGAACATGGAAAAGAATGATCCGATGACGTCACTTAGTGACGATGACCGGAATCGAATCAACAGGATGTTCGCNGGCTGCGCCGAGGTAATAGGCNTCGATCACATAGCCTCTGCTATCTCTGGAGGAACCACGCACTCCGGAGATAACCAGTTAGTCGCATACATAGGGCTCGAGCCGAGCGGTAAGGCACATGTAGCGTATGTTGTTCTGGCCGATACTATCCGCGATATGCTTGAAGAAGGCGTGAATGTGATTATCTTGCTAGCCGACTGGCATGCTTGGGTGAATGACAAATTCGACAGGGACATGGNAAAAATCAAGATTGCAGGAGATTACCTCGCNGAGACCTTCAGAGGNCTCCTAGGAAATCCTCCNGAANGAGAGGGNCCAGGNGAGTTNAGATTCNTGAGTGCATCAGAACTGATGGATTCAGGCAAGTATTGGGAAAGAGTTCTGAGGTGTTCGAAGAACATGAGCCTGTCAAGAGTTCGAAGGACATTCAGTATCATGGGACGCGACGAAGACTCCTCTGACCACGACCTTGCAGCATTCTACTATCCTGCCCTTCAAGCTGCAGATATTTTTGAGTTGGAAGTCGACATTGCATTCGGCGGGATGGACCAACGCAAGGCACACATGTACATGCGAGAGGTCGCTGACAAGTACGATTGGCCCAAGGCCACTTGCATCCACACTCCGATGATGTCCGGACTCAAAGGACCGGGAGGGAGGATGGAATCTTTCGACCATAAGATGTCTAAGTCTGATCCGGGGAATGCAATTTTGCTGGATGACGATCGCGATTCATTGAGGGAAAAGATGCGTGGGGCTTTCCTTGAAGTCGGCAATACCGANTCTCCTGTATTCGAGATTGCNCGACTAATCNTCATGCCCCGCAANGGCTCAATCACNGTNACNCCTGACCCCAAGTACGGAGAACCATCGACTTGGGAAGACCTTGATTCATTCATCTCTGCCGTCTCGGATGGCTCAATCCATCCACTCGATGCGAAAATTGCGGTCGCAGACGCACTAGCCGATGTCTTAGAGCCGCTTTCACAGCACTTTGCCACTAAGGGAGAACTGATGTCGGCCATTGAAGACCTCACCGGCCCTCAGTGATACGCTTAGTACCCCATTTCTGAACTATCTCGCAGGGAGAGGACTCATAACTAGCCCCCTACGGGCGAGGCACAAGGTTTTCCCATGCCCAGCGTAGGCATAGATGACATCGCGATTCATTTCCCTAGACTATATTTCGATATGGAAGACTTCGCCAAGTTGCGAGGGGCNGACTTCGCCAAGNTGAANCGAGGCCTCGGACTTTCTGCTATGGCNATCCCAGATGTTCACGAGGATACCGCNACAATGGGTGCCAATGCAGTACGCAGACTAATCGACAGAAACGGAATCGACCCGGCCACAATAGGGCGAATATATCTGGGAACCGAATCCGCTCTAGACGGCTCCAAGCCNACAGCGACTTACATNATGGACATGCTAGAGCAGAGATANGCNCCGACTCATGGTAAGGACTGCTTCCGAAACTGCGACGTCGTTGACCTGACTTTCGCTTGCATAGGTGCGGTTGATGCAATGCACAACACTCTGGATTGGGTCGCTCGAGGTGGTGAAGAGAAAGATAGGATTGGAATCGTTGTCTTCGCTGACAACGCCAAGTACGATATCGGCTCAACCGGCGAGTATACTCAGGGAGCAGGTGGTGGCGCCATTCTGATTCGCCACAACCCCAGACTTCTGGAGATTCCAGACATCTGGGGAGTCTCCACCATGCCTGTGCATGANTTCTTCAAGCCGAGGAGNGAAGTGGACACCAGAACCATCGTCGAAAACGTCCTNGATTTAGCCAGAGAGAGCGGCGAGAAGGTCAAGGAAGGNCTCGCTGAACGNATTCTNAAGCATCTNCCANGTTCTTCGAAAAAGGATGATGTAATGTTCGAGAGCCCCAAACTCCAGATTCACAAGGACACACCAGTATTCGATGGACAGTTCTCAAACAGGTGCTACTCAGAGTCAGTTAAGCAGGCTTTTATCAACTTCAGAGAGAAAGCCATCAGAGAGGGCAGGTACGACCCAGAAGAGGATGAGATTCTGACCAATCAATGGAGTCGAATCATTGTCCACCTGCCCTATGCCTTTCAAGGCAAGAGAATGTTCCCAGATGTATTCAGGCACGACAGAAGGCATCTGCCGATGTGGGCCGACATCGTAGAGGAGATAGGCTCCGAGCCACTACCAGAGGACTTCCCAGATACTCCTGAGGGTATCGAGGAATTCGAGAAGTCAAATGACTATTATCGCAGACTAATCTCCAAGACGGAGGAGTTCAAGACCTTCGTCGATAAGAGGATCGAGAAGACCACGAGAGCTTCCAGTCTGATTGGAAATCAGTACACTGGATCCATTTTCCTAGCACTGATGTCCACCATGGAGTCGGACTACATCGATAACATTGACATGGCCGGCAAGAGAGTAGGCCTTTGCGGCTATGGCTCAGGTGCCAAGGCCAAGGTCTTCGAAGGACTCGTACAAGCCGATTGGCGAGAGATAGCATCCAGATTCCATCTGTTTGAGAGATTGTCAAATCGTCACCCAATCAACAAGACAGTCTATGAGGCTCTTCACAGGGGCTCAAGGAAGAGATCTGTGGTTAGCCCTGATGGCGAATTCGCTCTGGTCGGAGTTGGACGCGAGGGCAATCTAGAGGGCCAGAGAGAGTATCGCTGGGTTGAGTAGCTAACCTAGAATCTCCGAGAGCACTTCGAGGAACCTATCCACCTCTTCAGCGGTGTTGTAGTGCAAAATTCCGACCCTCAGGGCACCTTCCGGCTCAAGTCCTAGGGCCTCGGATAGCTCCAGAGCATAGAAGTTCCCAGCCCAAGCGAATATCCCGTGATTGGCAAGGGCTGCACCAATCTTCTCCGCAGTCATGGATTGGTGGGTGAAGGAGACAGTAGGTGCTCTGAAATCCTTCATCGCTGAGTCGGTAATTCCCCAAATCTTGACCCCTATACTCTCAAGGCCCTCGATCATCCTCCAGCATAACTCGCTCTCATATTCCTCAATCGCAGAAAATGCCCCTCTAAGGGCCTCTCTGCGAGAAATATCTGTGCCAGCAAGGAATCTGCCAAGCCATTCGAGATGCTCTATGGCAGCCAGAGTGCCTGCCATCGACTCATGTCCTTGAGTCCCAGTCATCCATCTGAATGGGACCTCTTCAGTCGAAACCCGCAGTTTTGCCACAGGAAGCTCAGCCAATCTGTCGAATCTACCCCATAGGATGCCTTGGTGGGTGCCGAAGAACTTGTACGACGAGCAAGCAAGGTAATCGCATCCCATCTCCCGCACATCAATCAGGCCATGCGGAGCATAATGCACTGCATCAACGAAAACCTCTGCTCCGACATTGTGCGCCTTTTCACAAATCTCTTTGACGGCGTTTATTGTACCAGAAAAGTTCGATGCAGCACCTATTGCAATCAACACCGTACTATCATTAATGCTAGTGTCAATAGTTTCGTTGTTGTGTGTGCAGTCATCAGGATCTATGTCTATCCATCTGACTGTTGCACCCGACCACTGAGCTGCTAGAACCCANGGCCTAACGTTAGCATCGTGGTCTGAGCGNGTAACCACAACCTCGTCNCCCGGGCCCCAAGTNCNNCTCAGAGCACTGGCTAGTTGGATTGTTAGNCTNGTCATGTTCTGTCCGAAAACAATNTCTCGATAATCCTCGCAACCGANCAGATCAGNACATGCNCGCATGGTCTCCTCAATCAACTCATCAGTCTCCTTTGAGGTAGCGAAAGACATGCCTACATTGGCATTCTGATGCAATAGNTAATGCTTGACAGCATNTCCNACGGATTCNGGAGACTGGCTNCCTCCNGGNCCATCGAANAAGATGGCCTGGTNGCCATTTATNCGTCGCTGCAAGCCAGGGAACCGAGAACGAATCTCGGCTATAGGGTACTCTGCCACTCCATCACTCCTGGGCGATGGAGCGGTTGATCACGATTCGCTGGACCTCTTGCGTACCTTCGTAGATTTGAGTAATCTTGGCATCNCGGAAGAAGCGTTCGACGGGGAAGTCTGTNGTATATCCGTANCCCCCTAGAACTTGTACTGCTCTCTCAGCCACCCACATAGCGGTGTCACCTGCGAACAGTTTTGCCATACTGGCTTCCATGGTGTGACGTGGAGCATCATCCTCGTAGTGCCTCTGTTTCGCCCATGCTGCCTTGTACACCATTAGCCTCGCCGCCTCGGTCCTAGTGGCCATGTCTGCGAGGTAGTTTCCAACGCTCTGATGGTATGCTATCGGTTTGCCGAAAGCCTCTCTCTCGTGAGCGTACCCTAATGCCGACTCGTAAGCCCCTTGTGCTATTCCCAGAGCCTGGGCAGCAATTCCGATTCTCGAGTTATCCAAAGCGTTCATTGCAATTGGAAAGCCGTCTCCGGGTTCTTTCAGCACATTTTCGATAGGAACCTTGCAGTCATCCAGTAACAGAGAGCAAGTGTCACTAGAACGGATTCCTAGTTTGTCCTCCTTCTTTCCGACAGAGAAACCCTCGAAACTCTTCTCAACGATGAAGGCAGTAGTGCCGCCATGCTTCTTCTTCCCGAACTCTGGNTGGCCNACATCCTTTGCAAANANGACGTAGATGTCNGCACTNTCTCCGTTGGTTACCCACATNTTCTCCCCATTTAGGACATAGTGAGTNCCATCAGCGCTCAACTTAGCCTTGCAGCCCAATGCCGCAGCATCGGTACCCGCACCAGCCTCGGAAAGAGAGTATGCTCCAATCTCATTTTGTGCCAGTCTAGACAAGTAATTCCGCTTCTGTTCCTCGTTTCCGTGGAGCGCAATTGTTTTCGAGCAAAGTCCTACATGTACGCAGAACATCACTGAGAAGGAAGGGTCGACCCGGGCCAACTCCTCGACGATAATTGCTTCAGAGATATCGTCTACTGGGCTGCCCCCGTACTCTTCCGGGATCGTTATTCCCTGTAGTCCGGTCTGCTCACAGAAAATCTTCNATTCCTCAAGCGGGGCCCTNTGNTCACGGTCNCTGTCAAGNCAAGTAGGGGCCAACACACTNTCTGAGAAATCGCGAACCATATCGCGAATCATAGNTTGTTCTTCAGCNTCTGCGAAGTCCAACTTNCTCTCCTCNTCAATTGAGAGTAGGACTACGTAGTTAATCCCTCGTGGCAGCAGAAGATACCCTTTCGCAGCGAATAGTTCAAATTGGTCCTGTAAACGCGCGGTTCGGTATCAATGGCAGACGGGGACTACATCGAGTACAGCATAGCCCATGACCGCAAGTACAGTTTGGACCATATTTGGGTCCTAGCATTGGATGATAAGGCAGAATCNGTGAAGATTGGAGTCAGCGAATTCGTTCCCGCCGAGTATGGCGAAATTGTTAGAGTGGTTTTGACTAGGCCGGAGGATGACAGCGAGTTCGATTCAGATAAGGAGGCCGAGACTGATTCAGATGACGACGACGCACCCATGATTATGGGAAGCGGAGATGAGGTCGGTACAGAAGATTTGATAATGACTCTAACTACTAGTTTCAATGGAGAAATCGAGACATTGCTAATCAATGCACCATTCCCCTGTAAGATCCTAGAACTCAACGGAGAAGTCGAAGATAATCCGGATCTAATTAACGACGATGCCTACGGAGATGGNTGGTGCATGATTGTACAGCCTTACGACTTCGACGAGGACCAGTTCCTCGATATGNAAGAGTACATCGAGATGCTAAATGAGCTACCCTAGGGCCACCCCAATACTGGCCAATTTTCGTGCTCTGATTCCATCCAATCTAACTCTTCTAACAGTGCCAGAACCTCACCACTGTCATTTAGGTCCCTCTCTACTTGGATTCTGTGGAGCATCCCCTTCAATCTGCCCATTTTAGGCCCGGGTTCCAATCCTGTGGCCTCTGACAGGACATTCCCATCTACGATAGGAGAATTGCCAGCCCTGAGTGGCGCGAGCTCAGACAATGAACTGTCAAAGCCACCAATATCGCGACCGAGTCCCTCACAGTAACGGATGAATCGAGTCTGACGCAGAACGGGCAGAGCCGCCCTGAAAACCCTCATCTCTGAAATTTCAGAAGGAATGGGTGCATTCCGTGCATTGTGAAGAAAGGCAATCTCACGCAGATCATCAGTTGACATCTTCAGAGAATCCCTCAGCAATGCAATCAATTCAGCCCCACTACGTTCATCGCCACTACACACCAATGCCAAGTTAACGAGAGAATCGCCACAGAGAACTGGATACGTACTGGCAGAGAGGCCTGGAAGGATTTCGTGAATTACCCCGTCATCTTGCATCATAGATAATGCAGCACTGGCATTGGGTGAAGCTAGTGTCTGCATCATCTCATCACCAATCCTCTCTTTGGAAACTTGCCCCAGCATGCCAACGTTATCCCTGACAGCTAAACTTAGCTCTGCATCCATGGATACGACCTTCTCCGATGCTAGAAAACGGTATGCGCGCATCACTCTGAGGCCATCCTCACTAAGTCTCTCAGTGGCATTTCCCACCGACTTCAAGATGCCATTTTCCATATCAGAAGAGCCTCCAAAGGGATCAATGAGGTTCCATTCCGAATCGTATGCCATAGCGTTGATGGTGAAGTCTCTCCGTGAGAGATCCCCATTTATGTCGACGCCGAACTCGACATTGTCGGGCCTTCTACCGTCTCCATAACCGCCCTCACTACGTAATGTAGTGACCTCCCAGCTCTTTTCATGGTCCTCGAGTCTGACGACTACAGTTCCATATTCGGCCCCGTACATNAGAGANAGCGGAAACAGNTNCTTGACNTCTTCAGGNAGNAGNNTGGTGGCTATNTCCATATCAGTNGANGGCTCNCCNGANNNNGANTCTCTNACCCANCCNCCNACTANCCANGCTTCACCCTTNGANCGCAGCCCNGANANNACCAGCCTNTCGGCTTNGCTNGCATATTCCNAGGGCTNTCCCATGACTGNCCGTCGGCNTNNTGGTCATGATTCCTTCGGGCGTTAGACATATGTCCAATGAGGGTCTCGGGANACTNTGGAGGTNGAGTTAGTNCCTATTGAGGCCCTAGTTCCACATGAGAAGGTGGAAGAACATAGNGTAGATAATCTCGAGAAGATGACACTCAGNTGGAAGGCTTACACTAAGCCACTTCTAGTAGACAGGAAGACCGGCACTATACTGGACGGCCATCATAGGACAAAGGTGGCCGAGCGGCTAGGGCTCCAATGTCTGCCGTGCGTTCTAGTGAATTATCTCGAGGACGACAGAGTAACCTTGTCTGTTTGGCCCAACTGCGGGAGAGATTCCCTAGAGAAGGAAGAAGTCATCGAAACNGCTCTTTCAGGCAATCTCTTCGAGCCTAAGACCTCAAGGCACATGCTTTCGGACCATCTTCCCCCAATTTCGATCCCATTGACGAGGTTAATGCAACCNGCTCTACAGTGANCTAAGGAATCAGGTCCTNGTGTCCGCCNGCCATTCCGTACTCATCTTCGNCNGGAGANCCAGGCGAGGCAATCTCNACNGAGAGNAAATCTNCGAAAATTGGCCACATGTGGACCTAACCAGTCCATCTCCATANGCAGGAGNTCTATCACAGGATGCTCNATNATCTCGTCCTCAGTTGACTCCTCATCAAGATCNGGTANGTCANGGGGCAATTCCCGAAGAGAGNCAATCAGANTCTCCAACCTGACTANAGTTTCGTCTTCGATTTCGATAATCTCGGAAACCAGNCNCAGGACATCCTCCAGANGCTCTGCTAGATTCTGAGGNTCTAGANNGGANCTCTCNGCCTCTCCGAGATCCATNGGNCCAAACACAACTCCTCCAAGGTCGGTGTCAAGCCACTCGTCACCTTGCCGCTCTCTCTTCAATANCCTCTGGTGAACCGGCCCTCCGAATGGNCCTAGCACGAATCCTCCNTCNCCGACTAGATTNCCGACATCAGGAAGCAACTCTTTGATAGCCCCAGTAATCAGTACTCTATCGACTGGNCGNAATTCATCATCCATCANTTCTAGGAAGTCGATAGGCAGAACTCGAAGNTCCCCCATCGACTCAAAAATATCNAGACGCTGGCTGGTATGCCTCCTGACCTCNGGATGAGGNTCGACTACGGTAACCGCNCCCNTAGGGCCAAGCATGCTGTCTAGAAGGGCTGCAATATAGCCGCCCTTNGANCCCAATACAAGCACATGATGCCCTTCAAGAANCTCNAGATGNTGTAGNAGAGTGGCAATCATATGCGGGGCCGAGATAGTCTTNGTAGTACCATTNTCAGTAGACAGAAACGGTATGGGCCTATCCATCAGGAAGGTATTGATGTCGAAATCGGTAAAATCCTCGATGTCAACAGATTGCATCGCATAGGCAATACAATCGTNCATNGGAACGCCCGACTCCCTAAGTCTCTCCAGCAAGTCGGATATCCCCNNCATGCCCATNCTCCTGNCACTCCATCTAGCCGGAGGGGATTTGAACACAACGCCTCTCCGTGCTCCCGGGGCCCGTGGTCTAGGGGTTATGACGTCGCTCTTACAAAGCGAAGATCACCGGTTCAATTCCGGTCGGGCCCACCAAAATGACCTAATTCTGAGAGTGAAACTCTCAAGAATGCCGGCTATGGCCGGAGGTTGTGGTCGAAGAGACTGCTGGACTCGCGTCCCGGTTTGCCCGCCGATTGCGTAAGAGAGGCCTGACTGTNTCTACCGCAGAGTCATGNACCGGTGGACTACTGGCATCTCTTATCACCGACATCTCTGGCGCGAGTGAGTGGTTCAAGCAGGGATGGGTGGTCTACTCCAACGAATCCAAGATGAGAGAGTTGGGTGTTGAGAAGAACGCCTTCGAAGAAGGGGAATCTGGAGCAGTATCTCACGAGGTAGCNATCCAGATGGCNCACGGCGCGAGATATCAATCNGACTCNGATGTTGCAATCTCAATCACAGGTATAGCAGGNCCNGGAGGTGCAACNGAGGACAAGGAGGTTGGNAGAGTCCACGTAGCAGTGGTTACTGAGGATTATTTCCTAGTNAGGCGAATGGACTTCGGNGAGANCGANCGTCTAGACAACAAGCGTTCNTTCGCGGCTTTCGCTTTACGTTTGGGNNTNGAAGCGATGGACAGAGTCTCCAGCTCNGCCGAGTCGGAAGATCAGAGNCAAACTACGACCACAGATACCTCAGAATTGGACCCCTCAGAAGAGGAGTGGGAGGGCAGCCTTTCATGGAAGGAAGACAAGAAGACGGTAGCAGAGGAGATATCCTCAGTGGATCTAGCATCCCTCACTGAATGGGAAGACTGACCCACTTCTATCACTATCATTCGGCGATAGCATCATGAGCGTCCCGAGCACTTCGATTGGACATGGTCGGCGAGAGCTGGGCTGAGCGTCAACGCAAGTTGGCTGCCGCAGGCTTACTAGTACTCGGAAAGGAGGCCCAGGCCAAGATTGAGGTTCTGAGTGAGGTCTCGCCACTAATTGAGGCAGCGCAACGCTCCAATGTGGCCTTGCTTAACGAGCAGACAGTGGATGAGATGCTCTCGCTAGTCCCTAAGCAAACGCAGAGTGAAGAGAACCTATCCTCTAAATCTCAACAGGCCACACTGGCAGATCCTGAGAGCGGTTCGGCAATAGGGAGGGTAATCGCACCGGCATCAAGCCCGACTATGAGTCCGCCCACTCGTAGGCACGGTTTGGAGCATTANAGNATGGATGACTTCCCTATGCTGGCCAAGGATGTAGATGCCGAGATAGAGGTCCACTTCGATATCACGGGTAATTCGACTACTGAGGGTAAGATGGGAGATATGCAGTCGTGCTTCTCCGATCGCCTCAGACAGATTCGTCAGATGATGTTGACTTTCCATTCTCTGCCACGCAGACCCATCAGCAATGCAGAGGCTTGGAGGAATAAGCAGAGACACTCCAGCAATGAATACGAGATTACACTAGTGGGTCTGGTTTGCGAATCTAGGTGGTCGAAGTCAGGCAACCTCAACTTCGTAATCGAGGACGAAACAATGCAGATACGATGCAATCTGAGGCCCCCTTCGAATGCTCACAGACTACATCCTGCGAGGGATGGTCTGATGGATGATGATGTGGTCGGAGTCAGCGGCCATTTCATGATTGGAGAAGGGAATCCTCTGTTCCTAGTTAGCGACATACATTTGCCACCAATGGGTAGACACTCAAAGTCCGCTGCCAGTGTCGATGAGGCCGTTTCAGCCGCCTTCCTCTCTGATGTCCATGTTGGGAGCAAGACCTTCCTAGCCCCACAGTGGGAGAAGATGGTAGAGTGGTTCAAGACCGACCCGCTTGCTAAGACAATCAAATACTTCGTAATCAATGGCGATGGAGTCGACGGAGTTGGGATATACCCCGGACAGGAACGCCATCTTGCCATTACTGACCTGTTTCAGCAGTATGGCGAACTTGCTCGCCTGCTCGAAGATTTGCCCGATTGGGTTGACCTGATTATTCTACCAGGTAACCATGATGCTGTGCGGCCAGCCGAGCCGCAGCCGGCATTGGATCCCGAAGTTCAGCAGGATTACTCAGATGCAGTGTTCGTGGGCAATCCGTGTGACTTCAGCCTGCATGGAGTCAGAGTATTGTCGTATCACGGCAAGAGCATCGATGACTTCGTTGCCACCCTGCGCTCAGTGACCTACTCCTCTCCAGAATTAGCTATGAGAGCGATGCTGGAGCGCAGGCACCTAGCCCCCTCTTGGGGAGGCAAGACACCCCTGTCCCCCGAGCCAGAGGACAGACTGGTTATCTCTACAGTTCCGGACATCTTCGTCACAGGCCACGTACACGGCCACTATGTCGGCAATCACAAGGGCGTGACCATGGTGCACAGCTCGACTTGGCAGGACCAGACTGACTACCAGCGCATGCTTGGTTTCCAGCCCAAGCCGTGCATACTGACTATAGTCAACCTGCATACCCACGCTACTGCGTCAATCCCCTTCGCCTGATTGGGGAAAGGACTCACCCTCGAAGATATGCTCCCAGATGTCCCGCAGGTCCTTACTTTCGACCATTGGAACTCCAGCATTCTCGAATGCGTCTCTAGCTCTCTGCCTAGCTGGATTGAAGCCAATGAACCGAGAACCCGGGATCATCATTGACAGATCGGTACTCGAATCGCCTACAGAGACTATGCTAGTTGGAACTAATTCCTTGATTCTGGATAATTTCTCCACCATGATGCCCTTATCATGAGAGTTCACCTTGGTCGGAGCAGGCCCCTGCAACCATCCCTCATCGTCCCACTCAAATCCATTCGCGGCCCAATCATCAACGCTCAGCATATTGGCGATGACGCCAACGAATACATCGACCCCCGCAGATACTATGGCGACGAACACGCCTCTTCGATTCAACTCCTCAACAACATCTCGCGATCCTTCCATCAGGTTGATGCCGGAGTAGCAGCGCATGATGTCATCACGGTGAATTCGCGGCTGGACATCTGTCCACAGTCTGATATCGTCGGCCATGAACTCGTCATCAGTAATTTCTCCATTGAGAAACCTCTCAAGCATCACTAGATTCTCTGTTCCGAAGTAGTCGTGAATATTCTGCCATGACGAGCCATTGTCTGTAAGCACCCCGTCGCAGTCGAAAACGACTGCTCTCACCTCGGACATGTATCGGGCCGGGGCATTAGGAGTATAGTCCCTGCGAGTCAGAGGTTTATGGCCGTGGATTCACTGCGGTCACCATGGTTGACCCGGGCAAGGCAGTAAAGGTCAGGATGCTGTTCTTCGGACCCCTAGCCGAAAGCATAGGTCAAAGGGAGATTGAGGTGACTCTGGAGTTGGGCACTACAGTTGAGCAACTCCTCGAGAGATTCGATTTAATCGGACATCTAGAACAAGGTCTCAGGGTTGCCATTGATGGCCAGATTGGAGACTCTTTGGACACCCCTCTTACAGATTCGTCGGAAGTAGCCCTGCTCCCTCCTGTATCCGGCGGATGATGCACGCAACAGCCGAAGCATTTGAACGATGAAACCCTCGCCTAGATTCGATAACATGGCAATAGGGACCACTGAAATCGCAATCTTGGTCGGTGCTTTCGTACTTCTGTTCGGAGCCAAGCGTATACCCGATCTCGCCCGAGCAATGGGGTTGGCGAAGGGAGAGTACCAAAAGGCGGTGAGCGAAGTTTCTAACCCCTCTACAGCAGAACAAGATATGGACAGAGGCGGGATGACTCAGGAAGCCGCTGAAGAGCAGTGACTATCTCAGACGTCTTAGGGCCAACTCCGACCCACAATCTCGACAATTCCCGAGGTTCCTATCTGAATTGGGATTTTTCGGTGCATCAGCAACCCATCCGCAACCAGAGCATCGTAACTCCCATGACCACATCGAGCGAATCCCTTCGGTTTTCACTGATGACCATGCGATTCCCCCCAACTCGCACAGATTTTGCAATCTATAGTCATCTGTAACTAGAATGGCCCCCCTCTCTAAAGTTAGGGCCAGAAGTTCGAAATCAACGTTTGAAAGGCCTGCCATGTCACCAGTTGAGGTAGCCAGGTCTCTTGCTATAGCGAGCGCATCTTCGCTCGGAGTCTCCCAATTCAAATCAGCCGCTTCCACAGCGAGTTCTCTGTCAGGCGATATACGGACCAATTCAGACCTTTGCCCTGGGACCACAAAACCTCCTCTCATACGCTCTACTGGCCATGCTAGAAGGGCAGCGGTATCCAGCACCTCGCCAGAAGCCATGTTCTCGCGCCGGCAAACAGCGATATAGGCTCGTCTACGAGTACTACGGTTGCCGTGGGAAAGCAACGTATATCCCGAACACAGCGGAGCCCGGGGCGTGCTGGAAGACCTGACTGATTCGATTATCGACTGGGCTGANGGNTTTGGACTNCTNGGTCTCGCCATAGTTTCGGCTACNGAAGCNGCATTCCAACCAGCNCCTCCTGACCTACTNGTCCTGCCGATGGTCNTNGGTGCTGACAACTCAATGGAGATATTGNNAATCGTGCTAGTNGCTACTCTCTCAAGTGTCCTCGGAGCNATTGGAGGATATGGNATAGGAGTCTATGCAGGAAGNCCACTNCTCGAGAGATTNGCCAGTGAGAAGACAGTTAGCAGACTCGAGAACCTGACTATCAGATACGGCTCAGCAGGAATTTTCCTTGCNGCAGTATCGCCGATNCCGTACAAGGCATTNGCGTGGGCGGCAGGAGCAGGCNGAATGGATCTGCGCCTGTTCATCCTAGCAGGTTTGTTGGGCCGAGGCCTCCGATTCGGNCTAGCAGGNCTGGTATTNGGNGTGTGGGGNGANGAATTCCTCACTTTGATGGAGAATCCAATGGCTTGGCTGTTAGGCAGNGTANTCGGACTAGTNATGTTCATTCCTCTTGCNAAGTGGTGGNTTGAATTATCTAATTCAGAGGATGCNAGAAACCAATCNCTTTGACGAATCGTTATGGNGGNGANNTCNCTCGTCACCTTGTCGCTCCTGTNGTGTAGTTCGGTCCATCATTCCGGGTTTTCATCCCGGCGACTCGGGTTCNAATCCCGACAGGAGCACCATTAGTCCACTTCGTGAACGACAGTATGAATCCCCTTCAANNCAGCCNTGTCGATTACTATCCTAGTCCATTTGCTTGTGGGCGAAGGCATAGCTAGGATATGTGAAGCACCATTCAGGATTTTCTCAGTCAGAGTGTTGGGGGCCTCAGCCCTCCCACTGTCGACCAGACTGCGAGCGGGATTACTCCATTCCTCCGTGAATACGGCNATCGGAACTGAGTTATTGTCAGCCCAACGCTCGGCCATGTAGTCTACNCCACTTGCTCCGCCCACGATTATCATGTCANGATATCCGTTTTCNTCTATCCAAGACTCCACAANTNCCTCNAAGATCATGAAGTCGTAGAATCTNCTNGAACCGACGATTGCGAGGTTGATAATTTCCCCATCGCGGTTGAGGTCCTGACTACCGAGCCGGACGACAGTATCCTGTCCAGAGGTTCCCGCCATGGCGNCCGGATAGGGGTACTAGACAATAAACATCCGCTGGTGAACNCNANTTTCCTGAAAATGAGCCTTTTTTTGTCCAACTTTTTCGTGCGCTAATTCATATCGGACCGTCCGTTCGAAATGATGAGGAGAGGCCATGGTTCTNGATATCGAGGCGATTCGGGNAGACTTCCCAATTCTNGAGCGAAGACTACCCAATGGCAAGCGACTAGTCTATTTNGACAATGCTGCGACCTCGCAGAAACCACAGTGCGTAATCGACGCCATGAGTGAGTATTACGAGCACTACAACTCCAATGCGCACCGGGCAAATCATACTCTCGCTGACGAGGCGACCACGGCCCTAGAGGGCGCACGAGAGAGAATTTCCTCCTACTTCGGAACNTCTNCNGANCAGNTGATTTACACCAGCGGNGCCACCGAGGCAATCAATCTGGTAGCCTATGGCTGGGCNCGCGAGAACCTCAGCGAGGGNGACGTGGTCGTACTGACAGANATGGAGCANCACGCNGACATCGTGCCATGGCAGCAGATGTCAGTGGACATCGGTATTGAGGTAAGGTATGTNCCAATAGACATCGAATCCTACACTCTNGANATGGATGCCTTCGAAGTGGCTCTAGANGGTGCATCTCTGGTTTGTGTTGTCCACACNAGTAATGTCCTCGGAGTTCGCAACCCCGTCGANGAAATCATCGAGAAGTCNCANGCTGTNGGTGCTAGAGTACTAATCGACTGTGCTCAAGGAGCCCCGCATGAGAGAATCGATTTCGATACATTGGGAGCCGATTTTGTAGCTATCTCGGCTCACAAGATGGCCGGCCCCACTGGTATAGGATGTATCCTAGTGAGGCGTGATGCTATGGCCGAGATGGTTCCATTCATGACTGGAGGCTCGATGATTAAGCGTGTCACAACAGAAGGCTCAACCTTCCAAGAGGGCCACGCGATGTTTGAGACAGGTACACCACGTATCGCAGAGGCNATTGGTTGGGGTGCTGCTGTGGAATGGCTGGAGCAGTTCGACATGAAGGAGNTNCANGAGCACATTAACNACNTAGCTTCGTGGACNGCTTCACAGATGNANGAAATCCCGGGCATTCGGGTTTACGGAGANCCTGGGAGAGANGATAGCAGCGGAGCAGTNTCATTCCTNCACGAGANAATCCAGTCTCAAGATCTAGCTTTGTTACTCGACGAGGGAGGNTTTGCTGTCAGGACTGGCCATCACTGCGCNCAGCCTCTGATGGACGCTTTGGGGGTGCCTTCGACTAACAGAGCTTCATTCTGGATNTACAACACAATNGAGGAAGCCGAATTTTTCGTGCAGCACCTCNGAGAGGTCGTAGACCGCTTNGCATGANGCTAGTCATGTTCAAGGCAGACAACTGTGNCGANNGAGCATGGGAGANGNTAGGNNNTGGCCNGAGCACCTNGANGAGNTNGTNGAGGAGTTCCAAGCNTGNTTNGANTCNATGGAGCGCTACGANNTNCTGTTNGAGTATGCNAANCGNAACCCTAACCCTCTTCTGCCAGAAGAGTGGGACGATGACAACCAAGTTCACGGCTGCCAGTCCAGAGCCCATGTCGCCTGCTTCGTAGATGAGCAAGGTGGCTTTCAGATGCGTGGAGGAGCGGACGCGCAGATTGTCCAAGGACTAATGTCGGTTACCGCCATGGCAGTTAATGGAATGAGTCCAGAAGAAGTGGCCAACATGGAACCGGTTTATGCAGAGGCGATGGGCATCCAATCTTCGCTCACCCCTAGTAGGGCCAATGGATTCCTTAACATGTTCAAGCGAGTCAGAGAGGATGCCTCAAAGTTGTGTGATTAGAATGGTAAAAGAATCAGATGTTATGCAATCTCTAGGCCTGGTCGAGGACCCTGAGATGAAGATGTCAGTTACAGAACTTGGACTGATTTATGCAATCAGAATCGAGCAGCAGGACGAAGGGACACACGCCGAAATCGACATGACTCTGACCAGTCCCGGCTGCCCCGTAGCCCCTGAGATTATGTCTGCTGTGCACCGCTCAGCACTAACAACTGAGGGAATAGACAGCGTACACGTTAACCTTGTCTTCTCCCCTCCATGGAATCCCAAGGTGCACGCTAGCGAGGATGCTAAGTTTGACCTAGGAATATTCTAGGAATTCCGCGCCGCAGTGAGCGTATTCTCCATTAGCATCGCGATAGTCACTGGCCCCACTCCGCCGGGAACAGGAGTAATCCAGCCAGCAACATCAGCTACCTGCGGGTCAACATCACCAGCGAGCTCTCCATCATCCATTCTTGAGATTCCAACATCTACCACGTATGCCCCAGACTTAACCCAATCTGGTTTGATAGTGTGAGGCCTTCCTATTGCGGCGATGATGATGTCTGATTCCTTACAGATTGATTCAACATCCTGTGTTCGCGAATGCACGATAGTCACAGTAGCATCGACTCCCTTGCCAGCGAGCATTAGACTCATCGGCATACCAACTATCCTTGATCTACCCAATACTGCAGCCTTAGCTCCAGTGAGTCGCACTCCACTATGTTCCAGCATCCTGACCACTCCTGCAGGGGTACATGGCAGAAGTCCGCTAAAGTCTCCCTGAACCAATCTTCCCAGATTGGCCGGATGGAAACCATCGACATCCTTGAGAGGAGAGATCACAGAGGCAACTTCCAATTCGTTGACATCTCCGGGTATTGGGCTCTGTACTAGGATGCCATGTACCGAAGGATCAGCGTTGAGTCCCTCAACAGTCGCGATGACCTCTTCCTGAGTCGAAGATTCTGGCATCTCTATGAGCGTACTCTTGATTCCACATCTTTCACATGCACGCTGTTTGTTGCGGACATAGACTCGGCTTGCAGGATCCTCACCCACAATCACGACTGCTAGGCGAGGTGAAATGCCTGAGTCCATGAGGTCGGCAACGCCCCTCGAGACTTCTTTCTCGATACTGGAAGCGAGGGCTTTACCATCGGCGATTGCTGCTCCCATGGCTGGCCGCGTGCAGCATCGGCCTTTGACCTTTCACAGTCGCAATTTGGAGCCCCAGGAGGGAGTCGAACCCCCGACCGTCTGATTACAAATCAGATGCTCTACCAGGCTGAGCTACTGAGGCGTAACCCGAGACGACGGACTCAGACTCTTGAACCCTACATTCTCGCACATCCTCAGTTGGGCCATATTGATGCGCCATAACTGTCTCGCATCACCATGGCGACGCTACCCGGGAGCAGAAAGGTCAACACAGTTCTCACCGCTTGGTTGTGTCTCATTCTGGGAGGCGGAATAGCACTGACATCGAACGCCTCCGATTTCGCATTAGCCACTGCAGCCCCGTTAGCAATAGCGGGGGCTGCTTTGCTGATGTTTGGACTCAGTATGGGCGAGGAGAATGAAGCGGACCCCGGCTCGGTCGCAGATTGGGAGCCCGACTCTACGAAGATGCCCGATGCTGGAAGGGTGATGTTCAGAGTCGATACTACCCTCGAACCGCCCATCCGAACATCAATTCTTTGTGGTAGGTGTGGGAAGGTAGATTGGGCCGAAGGCCAGAAGCCGAAGAGTCACACATGTAGCGAGTGCGACACGCTGCTATGGGAATCAGAGGAGGAGTAACCCACTTTCTCCCAGTTTACAATCGGCAAGCATCAAGTGGATTGCCGGATTCCGAGGGCTGCGAGTGGTTCTATGGATATCGGAAACAATGAGCGCAGGATGCTGCGTGCAATGCTCTCAGAACCATCCAAGGATTGGTCACTCGAAGAGTTACTGTCCGAGACAGGATGGGACGACCAAGTCCATGTCGCTGGCTCAGGAGCAGTGTTGGAGGAGGCTGGACTGGTATCGGTCACCGAGGATAGAGGAGCAGTAGTAAGTCTGGGCCAGGAAGGCGAGATAGCATCGAAGGATGGGCTGCTGGAAGCCCGAATCTGGGACTGGCTGGTTTCTCAGAATCCAGAAGACAGGAAAATGTCTACCCTATCCTCAACCGTCGAGCGACACGANGCCGGCCCGGGGGTGGGCTTGCTGAAGGCATTGGGAGTCAAACTCGAGTCAGGCGTTCTGGTTGCCGACGATGAGTCGCAAATCGCATCCGCCATTGGAAACAGGTCGGCATTCATCGATTCACTATCCCAGGGATCCAAGGAGCAGTCCGAACTCGATGAGGAAATGATATCTCACTTTTCGGGCAGAAAGGGGCTAATCGTTCTAGAAGATAGGGTCTCAAGGACATGGGCCCTGACCAAGAAAGGCAAGAGCGCCGACGCCTCCGAACTCAAGGAAGTACNGATGATTGGCGAAGTAACCCCCGAGCTGCTNCAGAGTGAGGACTGGCGAGATGTCGAGTTCAAGCCGTTCGATGTAAACGCACCTGCACCCACTCCCTCGGGAGGGCGACCACATCCGATGATTGCCCTGATTGAGATGATTAGNTCTATCTTCCTGGAGATGGGNTTCTCAGAGATTGAGGGCGACTTCATCCAATCGGCCGGCTGGAANATGGATGCGCTATTCATACCACAATCTCATCCTGCTAGGACGATGCAGGACACGTTCTANCTCTCCAATCCGGCCCAAGTCGATGTCGATGAGCAATACTTGGACCTCTGGAGTAAGGTGCACGAGCATGGGCATGATACTGGGAGCAAGGGATGGGGTCTCGACTTTGACAAGGAGGAGTCGAAGAAATCCCTACTGAGAACCCACACCACAGTGAATACAGTTCGCCACATCGCAGAGAACCCTGGGGAGCCCTGCAGGGTTTTCGGAATAGGAAGGGTGTTCAGACAGGAGTCGATAGATAGGACCCACCTCCCAGAATTCTACCAAATNGAAGGCATCATNCATGAACCGGAGGCTAATCTTCCGATGCTGATTTCCACATTNAAGACATTTTACTCTAAGATGGGCTTCCCNGATGTTAGAGTCCGNCCNGCCTACTTCCCCTACACTGANCCTAGCGTCGAAGTCGATGTACTCTGGAAGGGAGAATGGCTTGAGTTGGGTGGCTCGGGNATTTTCCGACCCGAAGTGACNGAACCNCTAGGAACAGAGTGGCCGGTTTGCGCATGGGGATTGGGCCTTGAGCGCCTAGCAATGCTCATTCTAGAGTTGGACGATATTCGTGAGCTTTACCAGCCCGACTTAGAGAGACTGGGCAGGATGCCAATCCTCTAATTGCTACAATAACGGTGGCGAGAATCAATCCGGCCCCTCCGAGTGGAGGCCCCAAATCTGTTGGTATTGCAATCGATGAACTGGTCATGGATTGCTGCCCACCGCCTTGACCGCCGCCGCCTTGACCGCCGCCGCCTTGACCGCCGCCGCCTTGACCGCCGCCTCCACAACCTTCTGGAGGAGGCCCTATTCCGGGCCCCCACGTTTCCCCATGTCCAGCACAAGGATCAGCAGAGTCATCGACAACCCCTCTGTAGCAGAGCAGGAAATAGGGGAACCCAATGCCGCCCTCACCGTTCTCCCAAGTAGTGTGATAGTGGTAGGTGCCATTCGGGAAATCAGGAGTATGACCCCAGTGACCGTTGCAGGCATCAAGATCACCCAATCCTGCAATGTACTCGTAGTCATCTATTCCATTGTATCCGGTCTCACCATCCTTCAGCCGGTAAGACGAGGTCATCTCAGCGACCTGACCTTCATTGTCCCAGCCCACGAATCCATAGATAGGATATCCATCAAGGGCGAAGCCAACGATTGGAGAGTGTTCTGAGACTGACCTAGAAGACTCCAAGTTGTAGTCCAACCAGTCCTGATTCTCCTCAGGGTGCCAATGCATACAATTTCCATCCGCGTGGTAGTGATATTCCCCTCCAGGTCCGCTATGGCCATGGCAGAGCCCCATCCAGATATGCTGCCTATCTTCTTCATATGCTCCTTCTTGGCCTGCAACAGCATCTCCTCCCGGACCGTCCTCGGGACCATAGATTGCTACNCCATTGACAGCGAAGGCCACAGCCCCCCTCTCCGGGGCCATCGTGCATCCTTCAGAAGATTCGAAAGAACTGCATTCAGTCTGATTGGTGGGCTCAAGTGGAATCACCCATGTATTATCCTGCTGACTGGCACAGCATCCGGGACCCGAATGAAAGTCATGATTTGGCATACCATTGGATTCAATTTGGATATGAGTCTCATTGGTCTCAAAACTCAATGAACACAGCCAACCATCGTNTCCTGTAGTGTTGTAGTCATCTACGGCAGGAGTATCTGAATCGTCGCAATGTAGGATCTGAGACCACCACTCGTCGGACCCTGTTTCTACAACTGGAAAAGGCTCCTCGTCGTAGTTGCATGAACCATCATCCTCTTCCGCGTCAGTGTTGTAATTGTTTGCCCCCGGGTCAGTGCACCCTCTTATCGGCTCAGACTCGTCGTAGTTGCATGAACCATCATCCTCTTCCGCGTCAGTGTTGTAATTGTTTGCCTCCGGGTCCGTACATCCTCTCACTGGCTCCGGCTCAGNCTCCGGCTCAGGCTCTGTAACAATAATTGACAGGACCTCAGTCTCGATACTATCGACCCATGTCCCGCAGGTGCCGCGAATGGTGATGGTCATGTTCTCTTGGATGTTCGAGAAACTGAGCTCGAACCTACCCTCCACGTCGAACGGAAGACTCAGGCTGAATTCCTCGATGCCCCCATCAGACCAATCTAACTCGCAGGTTTCCATTTTCTGGTGCACTAGCACTCCTGGCAGAACAGTTCCGTTTCCACGCTCAACAGAGAACTCATTACTATTCACTACGATGATTGTGTAGCCCTCATCAGGATACTCGATGGNGAATGCAGCAGTCCATTTTGACTCCTGTCCGAGACTGTCTATCGCGACTACCTTGAGGGCATGGCTACCGACCTCAAGTCCGGAGATATCGATGACGAGATTGCCCTCAGNATCCATCAGGTCTTGGATCTCNATGCCATCCAAGGTCACCGTCACATTTAGCCCGGCCATCTCCTCATCGGTAATGGACAGATGCAACGAGTCGAGGCTACCGTAGGTGATTGTTAGAGGAATATCGCCCTCAATTTGAGGTGCTAGGTTGATNCCCTCTTGCTCGATATCGAAGTACAGTACNCCGACCATCACGCTGACTAACATCAGTCCGGCTAGGAAAAGAGAGCGCCCGACGCCATNATCATCATCCATGTTCCAGCCCTAGGGCTCTAGTTGATTAGTGACTCGGAAGATATTGCCAAGAACTACTGAAGAGTTCACTCATCACTTAGTGTCACGACATCACTTAGGAAGTCGTTAGCATCCCAGTANATTCCAGAGTAAGCCACCCTCTTNCTCATCTGCTTGTCGATGATGTAGGTGACTGTCGAGTGTCCAACTTCGTATTCACCGAGAGCCTCCTCGTGAGGGTTGACTCCTCCATCGTCATCCGAAACATCGCCCTCGGGCATGCACGAGAGCCAATCATCGGATGGTCTGTCGTAACCCTCGTCGCACATGCAATGTGCACTTCCGCCTGAACCCATAATCCAGCCATGACCGTTACAATCTTCACCCGGAGGAGCCATGCTCAGATTTGCACCGCTCGCTATCCATGCCATATGCGTATTCGAATCAACATGTACGTTGCTGGAATCATCTGTTCCAGCCTCGACCCAACTCTCGTTGGATGAGTCCCAGAGGTGAAGGACCCATGTCCAGTTGAGATCTTCCTGCCATTCTCCAATGATGCCCTGGGATGGGTCGTAACTGATGTTGGCACTGTCCATGGCGTAGTTCATCAATTCCGAACCACTCTCGAAACAATTTGCCAGAGTCGGTCCTTGACAGGGACTATCGACGACCATCGAGCTGTTGTCCGGATTGAGTACAGCGACCCTAATCAGACTCTCTGAGGGTGGCTCGCTGGCAGCGATATGCTCATTGTCAACAACAACGTTCCAGTCCCTGTAAACCTCCTGAAGGNCCCTAGCAGAATCAGTCAAATGGTACCAGTCGTAACCCATCTGCTCAGTCCATTCGGAAAGGTGCGAAACGGTGTCCCTAGCTGGGTCGATCGTCACCGAAACGAACACTACATCTTCAGAGTGAGAGCCGAGATTTTCCTTTACGTAGTGCATGTTGGCTGAGATGATGAGGCATATGTCTGGACATGATGTGTAGATGAAGGCTACAACGATGACCTTGCCTTCGTGTTCAGAGAATGTAAACAAATCTCCGTTCTGGTCGAAGAGGCTGAAGTCAGGTGCTTCTGGAGGTTCTAGATACTCAGTCCCTATGAGTTCTATTTCATCCCCCATACAACCCGGTAGAAGCAGAGTCAGAGNGATTAGGATAGCTATGCTCCGNTTGTTCATTTTATTCCTCCAAAAGTGTGTAAATATCCTCTAGGACAAGCTCTGGAATCCAATCCGCATCTCCCCACCAGACTCTCTGACGCATCTGCTTGTCGACAATAATTGTTCCAGTCGTGTGATCTACCCAGTAAGTTAGCGGGTGGTGCTTGACCGAGACATCTCCCTCGGACTGCTGCGTCTCCAGTCCACAGCCCTGATCATCGACAGCNTCCCCCTCTGGAGTATCTGGACAGGAGTCGAAGAGGTCAGCGACGCTGTCTGAATCGAGNTCGGATGCGTTGGTCTGCAGNCCGACATCGAAGTTTGACCATACNTCGGTCAAATCNGAGAAGTCNCTGAGATCTTCAGAGGAAGTNGTCAGATGAGGCCANTCNAGNCCGCGCTGTTCGGCNTANGAGTGCATAATNGTNNAATTGTCTCTCCAAGGGTCGACAGTGATTGACAGCATCGCCACCTCAGTACCATACAGTTCACCCAACTCCTGAGAGACGTAGTTCATGTTGGCACTGACCACCGGACAAATGTCTGGACATCGGGTGAATAGGAATGCGACGACAACTACCTTNCCCTCTAATTCTGAGAACGAGAAGTACTCTCCATTCTGGTCTACTAGGATGAAGTCCTCGACTGGGACCGCTGGATTGATGTCTTCACCATAGAAGATATCCTCATCGCCCCTAAGACATCCTGCTAGGATCAGGCTACTCACGACCATNAGAGTGAGTNCCNGCTTCATTCCTCTTCATCTCCCTTCATNTTTCTTGATATTCGCAGTAATGCAGCAGCCCCGGCTAGAAGGACTGCCGCACTAAGGAATAATCCCTCTAATCCTGCGTTTTGNGTCTNGCGAGGTTCTGGTTCGAAGACAAATCCATCAGGAGGCATA
Organism: Methanobacteriota archaeon; assembly: GCA_002714745.1. Taxonomy (GTDB): domain Archaea; phylum Thermoplasmatota; class Poseidoniia; order Poseidoniales; family Thalassarchaeaceae; genus Thalassarchaeum. The sequence goes on from PAYF01000001.1 coordinate 79,337, forward strand.
ATTTCTGTGTGANNGTCCAANTGTACATTGATTGNGATTNTATTCCACAATGTTCCATTNGAGATGATTCTAATTTCGTAATTACCCGCACTCCANTTAGCCGGGTCGAGCCAAAGNTAACACTCGTCAGAAGTCCCTGTGGAGTTACTNGGCCCAGCGNTNCAGTCGAANTCCTCCTCGCCATCATCATTCACATCTANTAGAACAGTGCGATTGTAATCAGCNGTGTTGTAGAGGATTAGAGTATCATTCTGTAGTACTTGTGCAGTTCCTGGCTGGACTGTTTCATTTCTCATGATNAATGAGAANGTGTTCGCNCCATGTGCTAATGCAGTAGGCATCACNAGTGTGACNNCGATGCCAAGGACCAGTAACCTACTGACCAGTCTNGANTCATTCATCGCTAGCCTCAGCCTGCCATAGTGCCGGGTAGTGGTATCGGGGNTCGTAGTCCTCATCGAACTGNACCNCATAGACCCCNCTNACCATCTCCGAGATCCATACGAAACCTCGCGGGTCNTACTGCAGTCCCCAGTCGAATGGAATCATGCACGATGCCCAGCAGTCGGCCATGTCGTAACCTAACTCCTCGGCTGGGTCATCCAGCCAAGGCGGCCCAGCAGGGAGGTAGTATCCAATGGTATGAGTTGGTGCCAATTCACTAATCGCCTGGAATCCTCGGTCAGGTTCAGGATAGCCATTTTCCCAAACCAATTCATCCCAGATATGCCCGTGATCAGTAGTCCAAGCACCAGCGTGATAGTGAGTCCAGTAAACGTGTCCGTTGTGNCCGGTGTCGCCATTATGAGGGCTGAAGATGTAGCCACCAGGGATGTAGTGCTGCGGGTGGCTGCTGCCATTTGCCAAAACACCCTCGCCGGGGAGCCTCCACTTGGAGACGAGGAAAGGCTTGGCCGGGTCTGTAGTATCTATTGTCCAGATGTATCCTGTGTGATTGGAATTGGAACCATACTCTGGGGCGATGTATGTGTAATGCCTCCAATTCTCTCCGTAGGTAGAATCAGAAGGCCCGCTTCCACATTTATCAGGCCAAGTATTCATTGGATCCATCTCACTAACTCCTGAACAAATCAGGTAATCCTGAGGGACTGCATAGTGGATGTTGTCATTNCCNTGATTGGCATCTAGCCACTCTTCGGCCGTCATGCCGGCATGGCCGCCTCCATCGGGNCCGTACCAACCAGAGTCGTCNGTTGGACAGCCCANCCANCGGCCNACTTCAGGNGGCCAAGANATNCCCATCGGATCTGCTACAGTTGGAGGATCACTAACATCCACCAGTCTGAGTCCAGCACCCCAGTACGATACGACCAGAAGCTTCTGTTTGGTGATAGGATGGATGAAGAACACGTTATCGTGATTGAAGATAGAGCCACCGCAGGTGGTGTAAGGCTCTGGAGTGTAGCCGCCCCATCGGATGATTTCCCTGCTGGAGTTCTGTGTCTCCTGATTCTGGTTGGGCAGCCACGAATCTAAGCCAAGGGGCACGTAGAACACTTGTGTTCCCTTGTAGAAAGTTCCAGAACTGCCCTCGACCATCTCAGGATATGGGTCGGCTCCGAATAGGAACAGGCTACATTCCTCTCGTGGATCTATTGCCCCGTCCCAATCACAATAAACATGCAAATCCTGATTGTGGAAGCCAGCAGGNGGGTTNTTCCATTCTGCGACCTTGACCGGACTGGTCTTGTCTCCAACATAGATTACATCTAGCCTGTTCATCCCGCTGTTCGCATCATCGTCATTGGGTATCGGGTCAAGTTCGCTGTTCGTCAGCTCGTGGTTAACCAGTACCCAGTTGTTATCGGGAGTGACCTTGATGTCAATCATCCTAGCGACTTCAGCGTAGTATGTTGAGAGCAGAACGATATTGTTCGGCTCGCTGATATCTAGGATTTCGAACTGGTTGTAACTGGAAACATATGCGAAGCATCCNCCGGAACCGTCACCGTGGATTTCGCAATCCTCGTGAAAGTTCCCTTCAATCGCAATCTCGGAGTTGTCACCAGGTGTAGGTCCGACGTTCTTGTATTCCTCTTTGCAAGGTCTACCCATCGTATCATCAAACTCAGCAGGNGGTTTGACATTGCCATCACAGTTCAGATTATGATAGTCAATCAACCTAGCATTGGGGGTAGAGAGTCGGTGAGCCAGCAAATCATTGTGGGAGTGATTCGCATCTTCGACCTCAATGACCGGATCAATCCACTTGTATCCGTCATCGTCAGAATCTCCATCTCCTAAAATTGACAGACATCCAGAAAGAGGTGCCAGCGCCATCAGCGCCACCATTAGCATCATCTTCGCATTAGCGCCACTAAACATGTTGCCACCCCACCCGCCGACGATAACAGTCAGTTGTTGAATGCACCGGTCGCCCGAGCGCTACGCGCTCTGGGCGAATCAAATCCCTGAACCATACGGTTTGTCTATGTCTAATTGGACGATGTACAGCCCAGTAGTGATGCATGAGAGGTAGGTGTATCCCTTGTGATACTCTGCAGCCCAGAGGAACGGAGTCCATCCAAAATCGTAGTAGGAACTGTCGAGTGGCTGACCGTCGACACCATGCGGTAAGTGGAAGCCTACAGTGGCATCCATGTGAGTATCTGTCTTGTTCCCATCAGACAGTCCTGCTAGCATCAGAGTCTCAACATCGATTACCCAAAGTCCAGCGTGATAACTCGATAGGTAGATTCTGGCATCCCATGCCCCTCCATGACTGGTATCGGGAAGTCCAGGTAGTCCGGTCTGGAAGACATGCGTGTCGACATTGTGCGGGCTGAACAGCAACCACTCTTCTCCACCTGGGATATGATGGTCATTGGCGAATGGAATTTCCCAGCCGTGAATTAGTTTGGGCGTGAATCTAACATTGCCATTCACCTCCTCGTACCCAGTTGTATCAAGCAGGTATGACATTCCAGTTCCAACAGTTGTCTCAAGGACCTCGGTCGCGATTATGGTCATATGCATCTTGCCTGCAGGATATCCCAGATGAGAAGCGTCCACCATCTCATCTATTGGCTCGGCATAATGGATGTATGAGGCCCGCCCCCCATTCTCGTTGCTTGTGCAGCCGCAGTCGATCTCACCATCGCCATCGAAGTCCTCGAATTCCATCCACTGGCCGACTTCTGGCGCCCTCCAAGTGCAGCCAGCCTGGGTGCCGCCCGAGAGTCTGCACAGAGAGCCGTACCAGACGTACTCGACTAGGTCCTTGTTAGGATGAGGGACATCCGAGACATCGAAGATTCTCAGCCCAGCTTCCCAATAGGCACCGTAGACATATGTCCTCCCAAAACGTGGATCGTTAGCATCCTCGCCAGGCCAAGTCTGTACCGTCATGTCATGGATATAGATCCAGCCCCCTAGCGTTGACTCCCAACTGACTTCCGCTTCACCCAGTTTGACAATCCGAGGCAAGTCACCATATCCTGCGAAGTTCAGGTGGGCGACGGTGATGCCCCCACATGCATCGCCCTGCCCGACATCGCAAGCCTCGTAGTCCGGATTGGCCACGAAGATGTACCACTCGTTGTCGATCATGTGTGTGTAGAGGTTGTGTGGCCCACTGGGGTGGTCAGCATCGTACCAAGAGTCCACCCAACTCGGGTCACTCTTGTCTGTGACATCAACCAGAGTTACGGTGACCTGAGCGGGATCCTCCCATTCTCCGACATTGGGGTCGGCAGCGCCCGGGTCAACCAGTTGGTTCTGCACAATCACGTATTCTCTGCCATTGTACTGGAGATACTTGACATCGAGAACTTGGGTGTTTGGATCGTAGTAAACTCCCGTCACAGTGGTGTTCGCTGGGTTCGTAACATCGACNATGTGCATTTCACTCCAGCCAGCGATGTAGGCGTATGTCTTGCCATCGGGAGAGTCGGCGACCTGAACCTCGGCATTACCAGGTGCTGTGAGTTCGTTGAATGAGACAGGCTGGATGTTGTCAGTGTACATGATGTGCTGACTTGCATTTCTATGGTCATGCCCCTCGTCCTGCATTAGCGGGTCAAGCATTTCAGAAGTCCCCGAGCTACCAACCTCAGGACCATCCGACAGCATGAACAGAGCAGCCGATGCGCCAATCAGGCAGACCACTAGGCCGAATGCCAGAGCCATGCGTTCGGATTCCATGATGCCCGGGAACCCGCAGGTCATGTTGAAGCCATCGCCCCTCTACGGAGGGGCGTGCGCGGCATCGTAGTGGCAGTGTGCATCTCACTGATTTTTCTCTCAGCNCCGGTTTCGGCGCATGAACCGAAGGAATACACTATGCTTCTCAAGCATGATGGAGTAACTCCTAACGGAGTACCAGAGGGGATATTGGTTACAACCGACTCCCTATTCTTCCGTAATGTCGACGTTCGTGAGAACACTTCTCACAGGATTCTCATTGATGCGGACAACGACGGTGTCTTCGACGGTATCGATGATATTGCAACATCATGGCTCACTTCATCTTGCGAGCTCAATGAGACTGGACAGAGGGCCGACCCTGAGTGCGAGGTCACCGCACTGGTTTACCTCGATCCATCGAACGGACTTCTGCCCGGAACATTGGATCTACTGCACCAGATTGACAGCAACGGTTCGGTCTGGGAGAGAAATTTCACTGTCACATTCTTGGATGATGTGCATACTGTTCCCGAGACGCCCATTCCAGAAGAAGAGAATGAGGCCGAGACTTCGGCCGAGACCGACCCTGCTACCCTGCTCTTGGTCGCATCATTGCTGGGAATATTGCTAATACTGCCTAGATTGACAGGAACAAGCGAGCAGGATTGACTTCTGCCAACGGTTGCACTCAAGAACTCCCGCAGGGTCGCCAGTCTCAGGGGCGCTTAGCTCAGCTTGGAAGAGCACCTGGTTTGCAACCAGGGGGCCGGGGGTTCAAATCCCCCAGCGTCCACCATCAATCAGTCATCTTAGACATGATTCCCGTCTGCACTGCTGACAGAGCGGCAGCCCACCAAATCCATACTGGTATACCGAGCAACCAAGTTGCATTCTCTTCCCACCACCAATAGTCGTGGGCCAGAATGAACACAGCCAACAGCCCAAGGGCAGGGACAAATTTGCTTCTACTGGGTACGATTGTGGAGACTACTTCGGATAGCGACCGATTTGAAATGACATGGTTCACAACCACAAGAACCAGAATCGCGACTAGCAAGGAAGGAATCACAATAGTAGGCATAGCCGGACCGACTGGCTCTATCCACCAGTCTGAATAGAATGCAGGATACTCAACTGCCAGAAGTACCATGGCTTCACCTGAAAGAATAGAAGCGATTACCGCTCTACCATCCAATTCTTCGAAGTGAGCAGCCAAGTAAACGGAAGGGAACAACACCGCATACATCGAGAAGGCTAGAAGTCCCAAATCTAGAATTGATAGATCCGACCACAACGAAAGAACCAGCCCTAAGACTGCCAGAGCGATGATTACCATGTCTCTTTGCCCCCCTTCTCTGGAGCCACTCTTGCTGAGCAAATCTCTAGTGACTAGAGATCCAGTAGCCAGAAGTTGAGAGTCCATCGTCGACATCAATGCAGCCAGTCCAGCAACTAGTACCAAGCCGCCCAACCAAACTCCTCCTGACTCCATGATCTGCATCGGCAGTATGTTGTCCGAGCCAGCCCGGTCCATGCCTGAGAACTCCAAGTGACCAAGTGCTCCGATCAGAATCGGAGGCAAGAAAGCCAACCAGGCAATAGCCGGGTATGCCTTTGCCATGAATCCGATATCCTCATCACTCTTCGCTGCACAAAGCCTCTGATACAACTGAGGGAACATAGGATCTGCAAAGAACCAGAGCAGCAGAGTGCAAGACCAAATCAACAAGGTGTAATTCCCCTCACGTCCGAGGAGAGAGGGTTGAGAAGAAGCAAGACTACTCATCGCATTCTGCAAGCCCCCAGCATCGTTGACTACCAGAGCCAATCCAACCCACAGTAGAATCAGGGCAATCAGTCCTTGGGCCAGATCGGTTCTTACTACAGCCTTCAAGCCACCAGTAAGGGTGTATGCCACTACTAGGATGGTAACTAAGACCGCCCCTATCCATTCGGGCCCTCCGAATAGTGCTGATACAACAATGCCTGCCGCCCTAGGTTGCAGAGCTAGATACGGAATGGTTGCGATAACGAGGACTGAAGCCATCGTTTTCTGGGCTTGCTTGGAACCGGTCTGCCCGAATATCATCTCAGGAGCAGTCATTGCNCCATGCTTTGCAGAGAGAGCACGGGCTCGCTTTCCGAGAGAATACATCGAGACGGCCATGAATCCAGTCCCGAATGCCATGATTGGCAAGAAAGACAAACCGATTCTGTAGGCAGCCCCACTCGCTCCGTATACGGTGAACGCACTGAAATTGGTGGCGGCCATTGTGGCTAGCAGAATGGGCCCAGCTAGACTACGCCCGGCTAGGTAGTAGGATTCATCATCACGCCCGACATCTCTTCTAGCCCAGATTGCGAACAATACCATGAGAACACAGTATGTCCCTACTGCCAACCATGCCGAGGTCATGATTGGACACAGAGGCCCGGATTATCAAGAATACCTACTCGGGTAGTAGTTGAGCCAGAATCTTCAGCAGACCTCTCAGGGTGACCTCGCTGATTCCAGAGACCTTGCAAACCTCGCTTTGAGTCCTAGGTGAGGAACTCTCCTGAGATGCCTTGTAGATGATTACCCCGGCAATTCCAGAGGGCTTCTTGCCCTGCCAGGCTAAATTGTCCTTTACCAAGCCCCACAGTTCGCGGACATCCCCCAGTACATGAGGAGGCAGCCCAAGGTCAGAATGGAACTTTTCGAAGTACTCCTCAGGGCCAGTAATGTGGTGAGTTCCCAGAGTCCTAGCAACCAGCCTAATGGTCCTCTTGAGCTCCTTCTCCTCAACGGCCTTGATCATATCGAAGGCCTTTGCAACATCCTCAATTTTGCGTGGTATCTTAGCCTCGCGAGCAGCGATGTAGACGCAGGCTGCCGAAACTCCTCTGATACTCCTGCCGGTCACAAGGCCACGCTGTACGGCGTGTCTATAGAGAGAGGCTGCCTCTTGCTCTATCTGAGGAGGTAGGTCGCCTCGGTCGCGAATAAACTGCATAGCCATGGCCAGGTTCCTACTACGGCTATCACGAGTCTTGCTGCGCTGGTCTATGCGCTGTCTCCTTCTCCACTCCCTGAGTCCCTTACCGCTCATACCATGGCGCTTGGCAGCGCCCGCAGTCAGATCTCGCCTCTGAATCTCAGAGGAGAGNCCCTTATCCGAGAGTGTTAGGGTGGTAGGTGCTCCAACGCGACTCCTATCATCCCCGTTTGAGTGGTTAATCCACTCTGCACCTGGATCAATCATGTTCTCAGCAGCTACATATCCGCACTCAGAACAAGTCGTCTCTCCACGGACATCATCGGTGTCCCATGAACTNGCTCCGCACACCTTGCACGGACCAGTCACGGAATCAGACGCACGCCCTCTTGAAGGNCTCATNGCGGGACTGAACTGCGAAGAGCGGTTACGCTGATCNGAATTAGTCTTAGCCTTACCAGCCTGCCTAGCAGTGTCTCGTTCCATCTTCTCAACCTGTAGTTGTATAGTAGTGTCATTATTATTTAAATCTTTTGTATCTTTGCTCATGCAAATTAGAGCGTTGTAGTCCACATCCTAATGCATTCTCTTCCCGTAACTTCTTGCACCCAATCACCATGCATAGGCCATGCACGGAGAGCCGAGCAGGACTGCATTGTTCGGCTGCCATACTGAAGGAGGCGCCAAGATGGTCGACTTCCATGGCTTCGAGCTACCGATATGGTACTCTTCAATTCAGGAAGAGCATCTGGCGACTCGTACGTCCGCTGGCCTCTTCGACGTTTCACACATGGGGTTCTTTCGATTCTGTGGGGAGGGAGTTCGTTCATGGCTGAGTGGCATAGCGACTCAGGAGTTTATGAACTTCTCAAACGGAAGGTGCGGATACACTCACTTCCTCGACCATGAGGGACATATCATTGACGACATGATCTTCGCTGTCAAGTCCGAGACCGAAGTCCTCGGAGTCCCTAATGCTTCGATGGCACCCGTGATGCTGGATTGGTTCACCTCACTGCTGCCTCAGGATGGTTCAATCACTATCGAGGACCTATCGGATAGAACAAGTATCCTAGCTCTACAAGGTCCTGCCTCAGCCAGCATCCTCTCACAAACTATTGGCGACGACAATGCTGTAGGCAGGTTCGCTTGCCGAGATATAGCAGACAATGATCTGGACATCTCCGGCTGGATTCAAGGTACTGGATACACCGGTGAGAAGGGTTACGAGATATTCGTCGACAATCAGCAAGCCCCTATTCTTTGGAATTCTCTTCTGGAGGCCGGACGCGCCCACGGACTAGTTCCAGTAGGNNTGGGTGCNCGAGACACGCTACGCCTCGAGAAGGGCTACCTGCTTTCCGGACAGGACTTCATTTGGCCTGGCCTGGGAGTTAGCGCTGAGGAACCTCTGCCCGAGGATTTCCTGTATAGAGACACAGCGGAGACTAGTGTACCCTTTGGTCTAGACATGGAGCATGATTTCATCGGTAAGAGTCGCGTAATACGGTCAATTGAATCGGGTGATGAATGGCACGGTCTAGAGTGCTTGGAAAGGGGACCAGCTCCCCGTCCCGGCCATGTGGTACTATCGTCCGATGAAGATGACGCAGAGATTCTTGGCAGAGTNACTAGTGGAGCTCCGTCTCCGAGCAAGGAGAGGACAGGAATCGCAATGGCATATCTTAGTGGTGTTAATCCAGGAAGTGAAGTCTGGATCCAGGCAAGTCCTCGAAGAAGAGTAAGGGCGCTCGTAAAGCGCCCTCCATTCGTATAGAGGCCACTTGAGCTAGTNTTTTAGAATGGGGAATACTAATTTCTTAGTTCCAACTCCAATGTTCATGCAGTCACGGGCTAGTGCAGTAGTAGAGGCAGTAGCAATCAAGAATCTGCAAGAACTTCTTCGCAAGAAAGGCATCACAGCAGAAGCCCTATTCACAAAGTATGATCTCGATGGAGATGGCTCGATTGACCAATCGGAGTTCAAGGCATCACTGGAGTCGATTACAGGCCAGCAGGCCCCCGACGTAATCTTGTCTGCAATTTTCGGCGCTGTAGATACAAACAACGATGGCACCCTCAATTTGGAGGAGATTTTAGCGCTCCTAGATGGNGGCCCCTCTGAGGCTGTTTCAGACGGCTCTTCTGTTGAGGTTAGGAATCACCCAAACNCCCAGTACAACGGAGTTTACGGGTCCCAACCGGACAAGATTAACGGCAAGACATGGTACATGAATCCGTCCGGTGCAAGGTTATACTTCTACAACGCAAATTCTGGAGGAGCCCCTTCATGGAGCCTCGACGACAGGGAGCAGGATGGTAGCAACGACTGGTACAGAGGAGGCTGGGCCCGACCAAGAGCGGATGGCTCCCTGCCAACAGGTGTTCGTAGATGGGTCGGAGTCGGCAAGATATCGGTCACTCCATCATCNCCCCAAGCAATTGACTCGGANCCAGNAATAACAACCTTGGATGANTATTCTTCAGANAGTGATCGTAATTTTGTGTTTGCACCAGAGNAACTGACATGGACTGAGCACAACGAATATGNTANGGCGAGCGGAGGNCAACTCGCTTCGGTCACTAACGCCGAGGAGAACGAACAGGTCACTAGAATNGCCGGCGGGAATGNCGTATGGATAGGTGGAATCAGGACAGGTAGTGGCAATGGCCCTGGCGCGGACCATTGGCACTGGTCTGACGGCCGGCCATGGACTTACACCAACTGGCATCCTGGCGAGCCTAACAACAGTGGAGGTGGTGAAAATAGAGTACATCTCGGCTTGCAGGCCCCTGGAACGTGGAACGATGTCAATGAGGGGTGGCGTGGACCCGCAGTTTACGAGATGCCAGTCACAGCATCAGCACCAACTACCACTCCGGCGCAAAATATCGAAATTTTAGATGCATCTCCAGGCCAACCTATTCACTTCAGAATCAATAATCGCCCTAGTGGCAATGATGCTTGGGTCGGTGTGTATCGCAAAGGAACACGCAACGAAGATCACGGTGAAAACTGGCGTTGGCTAAGAGATATAGACCCTGAAAATGCAACACTCCCTGCTCAGCCCGAGGGAGAATACAGCGTTCGTTTGTTTTCCGATGGTGGCTATTCAATGCTCACAGAGGAACAAGTAACCATAACCTCCGATTCTAACTTGGTTTTCGACAACTTCTCTGACGGCATCCAGTCCACTATCGCCTCTTTGGAGGCTGATGTTATGGAGGGCAAAATCACCGTTGAGCAAGCCAGAGAAATAGCCGACTCCGAAGTCGAGAAACAGATTGGCAACCTCCCATTCATGCTGAAATCACCAGCCAGATCATTGTGGAAGGCTAACGCCGATAGGATGCAGATAGAACTGACATCTCAATTGGCAGAGAAGGGTGGAACCATCGCAGCAGGGGCTGCGATTGCCGGCGTTGCCGCCGGTGTCACTGCTTCCACTAAGATGCAGGATTCATTCCAAGAAGAAAATGAGTATTCTAGCCATGACGATTGGCATGAGGAGTACCAGGTCGATGTCCCTGATCGTGTTGAAGTAGAGACTGAGATTGAAGTTCCCGACCAAGTCGAAGTAGAGACTGAAGTGAATATTCCTGAGTATGAGGACCCGGATGATTGGTACGAGACCACCAAAGTCAATGCCGGCACAAGAGTTTCTATTCCGGACCGAGTCACTGTTGGCTCAAGACGCCGAGTCACTGTTGGCTCAAGACGACGCTCATCATTCACAACATCTCCGACTCGCTCAGAGGCTGTACCCTCAGTACCAACAATTGCTCAGGAAACTGACGACTCATCTTCCGAACTCTCCAGCATGTCCGCTGTAGCTGATGCATTTTCCGTGCCCAGAATGCGCCTTTCCGACCAACGTAAACTCGCTGAATCTCTCGAAGGCAAGTCTTTCGATTTCGAAATCAAGGTGACTTCGGATCCAGAGCGCACATTCGGTATCGGGATAGAGGATTCATACCGTGGAGGTATGACAGTCATTGGAGATGTCCCAGAAGTCGGCGAAGTCGAAGTCAGGCTTCCATCCGGGGCCGATAGCGAATCGTTGTCAAAGGGCAGGAGTTCAACAATCAGTGCAAGTTTCTCAGGCTGGAACGGAATTCGCAAGAGACTGATTGTGAATGCTCAGTGACCGGCGGCCTCGAAGGCCTCTTCAATCATTTCTTCAAGACTGATTTCGGGCTTGAATCCAAATCTATCCTGAAGCGCCCATGCATCCACCATTCCGAACACCTCTCCGACATCATTCTGTCCGAACTCTGTATCGCATCCGGTCCGAGAATTATAGATTCCGGCAAGCTCCTCCATGGTGATGCCTTTGCCGGATCCAACTGCGATACTATCTCTGGTTGGTGGCGGGTTAGATAACACGGCATCGACCACTCTGACTAGATCTTGGACATGAACGAAGTCCTTGATGTCCGAACCGTCTCCAGGGATGTTAATCCAGCCAATCTGGCATTCCTCAGCCCACCTGTGCAACAGGCCGTTTCCAGGAGGTCCCTCAAGAGGGACTCCCTGAACATTAGACGCCCTGACAATACTCACGGGACGCTCAGCCTCGGCTCGCTCGAGAGCATTTTCTTCCATCCAGAGTTGACCTTCTGCTGCAGTATCACGGGGAGCTAGAGTGGAATCGTCTCCGTAGTAGGCTTCACCTGGCTCCCACTGAGGGTGTACTCTCAGAGTTCCTATGATGACAAGGTGCAGAGCGCCGTGCCTGTCAACGGCATCTAGGATTGGCCTAGAGGACTCTCGCATTGAAATGTAGGCATCNCTGTCATTTCGATCGACACTAGTATCGACTGGACGGGAGTTGATGTGAATCAGGCCGCTACAGGGAGTTAGCAGGGCATCAAGAGCCAGGGGGTCGGCGAGTGATTCNTCGGGGACAAGGANGGCTGAGTCNCCCANCATCTCCTGGATATAGGGTGCCACGAACGTATCCGCAGACGTGATTGCGACCTTCATGCTACACCTACCAGTTCGAACGAGCAAATAAGTGTATGTCGCTGTTTGTGAAAACTCTCACAACGAACATTGAAGGCCGACGCGATTCTGCTCGGAGCGCCGAGAGGCAGGNTGTGGAGAAATGGACCAGTTACCGAATCTNGGNCGCGAGCAGGAGATGCTNGAAGCAATGGGCTTGAAATCCATGGATGACTTATTCTCNGATATTCCCGAGGATGTCCGCAGATCCGATGCTCTNCCNCTTCGCAAATCACAGTCAGAAGAGGAGATTTGGGCCGATGCTCAGCACTTGCTAGGGNCCAATGTCGACCTAGATTCTCGACCATCATTCCTTGCTGCAGGTCTAGCCCGCAACTTCGTTCCAACNATGGTNCCTATGCTNGCTACTCGTGGNGAGTTCCTCACNTCCTACACTCCCTATCAGCCCGAAGTCAGCCAAGGTATNCTGCAAGCGATGTGGGAATTCCAGACNATGGTCTCGGAACTTGTAGGCNTGCCTGTATCAAACGTCTCGATGTATGATGCGAGCACTGCTGCAGCCGAGGCCATCACGTGCGCGGTGAGAGTCAAGGGTCGCAAGGCCACCCAGAAAGGAGTTGTTTACGTCTCGCANTTCGTCCCTCCTCACAGACTCTCAGTTATCGAGAATTACTCACAAGGCGGCGGAATTGAACTGCGCACCCTCAAGCATGGAATGGATGGACGCATCGATCTTGAAGCCGCCTCTACTGCTGCAGGGGCCTGTGCTGTGTATGTCGAGCAGCCTAACGCATTTGGCAAGTTGGACGAGGGAATAGCACAGCTGAAGNAGATAATCGGCGACAATACTGCCCTTATCGTCGGAGTAGATGCAGTTTCTCTCGGCATAGTCGAGGCACCGGGGAATTACGGTGCCGACATTGTGGTGGGAGAGGGCCAACCGTTCGGAATCGGCCCTACTGCCGGAGGTCCAATCTATGGNCTGTTTGCATGCCAGAAGGAATTCCTGCGTATGATGCCCGGCCGAATCGTTGGAAAGACGATTGACGAGGACGGACNGGATGCATTCACACTTACACTCTCGACTCGTGAACAGCACATCCGACGCCATNGAGCTACATCCAACATCTGCTCTAATGAGACACTCATCGCCTTGATGGGAGCCATGCACATGGCTCTACTAGGTCCTGAGGGACTNGAGAGNCTGGCTCTTCGTGTGTCAGCAGCCACCGAAGCGACCAAGCGAGCAGTCTGCGCTATTCCAGGAGTTGAATTGGTCGACCCTGATACACCGAACTTCAGAGATTTCGCTGTCAATCTTCCTGGAGATGCGAAAAAGGCTCTCGCGCATATGGACCGNGCAGGCGTNCTAGGNGGNCTGGACATGGGCGAGTGGTGGGATTCNATGNCCNCATGTCTGCTAATCGGCTGCGATGAGCGAACAAGCCAGACTGATATCNACGCACTAGTCTCCGCGCTGTCATCTTGGGCCGAGGAGNTGAGCGCTTGAGTGATATCTTCGAGTTCAACGGTGCCGCCGGTTCGGGCTGGTCTCAGCCCGAGCCGATGATGGAAGGAGCTCTAGAGACTGTTCCGAACTCCTTGAGACGTACGAGTCTTCCCGAATGGCCCAGAGCCAGTGAGCCTGAACTCGTCAGGCACTACACATGGCTTTCACAGAGGAACTTCGGCATTGATACCGGATTCTATCCATTGGGCTCTTGCACTATGAAGCATAATCCTAGAATCAACGAGAGAATCGTTCAGCTGCCTGGTATCGATAGGATTCACCCTCTACAGCCCGAGAATCAAATCCAAGGGCTGCTGTCAATCTTCTTCGAGATGCAGGAGATGCTGGAGATATGCGCTGGCATGGATCAGGTCACGTTACAACCAGTCGCTGGTGCACAGGGTGAATTCACAGCGATTCGTTGTATACAGGAGTATCATCGCAGTATTGGCGAGGAACACCGTGACAAGGTAATTGTGCCAGATTCGGCCCATGGCACTAATCCAGCATCCGCTGCAATGTGCGGCTACGAGATTATCGAGATTCCCAGCGCAGAAGACGGCCGTATCGACCTAGGTGCTCTNANNGCAGCAGTTGGCGAAGACACAGCTGCGATGATGATTACTAACCCAAGCACACTCGGTATCTTCGAGCCCGAGATAGCTGAGGCAGCTGAGATTGTCCACACTGCGGGCGGTCAGATGTACTATGACGGGGCGAACTTCAATGCGATTCTTGGCAAAACCGATCCAGGCAGGATGGGGTTCGATGCCGTGCATTACAATCTACACAAGACCTTCAGCCAGCCCCACGGAGGAGGCGGCCCCGGTAGTGGCCCAATCGGAGTCAAGGCACATCTCGCAGACTACCTNCCTTCTCCTCTGGTGGGCCGTGAAGCGGCCGAAGACAGAGGGGCAACTGGTGATGGCTACAGATATTTCTGGCAAACTCCTGAAAAGAGCATCGGCAAGGTACAGCAATGGCACGGCAATGCCGGAGCTGTAGTNCGAGCGTGGGCCTTCTATCGCCGATANGGNCGCGANTTGGAACTGATGAGCGAGCATGCNGTATTGAATGCNAATTATCTCCGACACANAATCATGAATCCAGACTCGGAAACACTAGCGAAAATCCCTGCCATGCCTGAAGACGGAGCCCCAGCTGAATTCGTTAAGCACGAATTCACGCTCTCTATTCAACCACTCAAGGATACAACAGGAGTTACTGGGAAAGACGTGGCAAAGAGACTACTCGATTACGGCTACATGTCCCCTACTCTCTACTTCCCGATGATTGTCCCAGAATGCCTGATGATAGAGCCNACTGAGACGGAGAGTNGAGAGGTTCTCGACAAGTTTGCGGATGATTTCCTAGCCATCCTCGCAGAGGATCCAGAGATTGTCGTCACAGCCCCACACAANACCGAGGTGAGGAGAGTGGATGAGGTCTGGGCGGCACGTAATCTCATCCTGCGACATCCTGGCTCCGAGTAGCGAAGAAACAAGACCATCAAACCCATCCGCAGCCCATGGATGCGGGCCAGGACCATCTTTGGCTGTCAGGAGATGAGGATTGGGGAGGTTCGGCCAAACAGCCTTCCCCGGGCGATGATAATTCTGGACTCCCAAAGCTTTGGCCAACTCCATCCGACGACTCAGCTAAGGGTTGGCTTCGTCAGACACTGAGGCCAATCGCCCCCAGATTACTACTGCCTATGGCATGGTCTCCTTTCTTTCTAGTCATTACAGCAGTCCCCCTCATCCTTCCCGATAGGGCTCCAATTGACGATCAGACGGCCGTCGCCGTCTTCTTCACTCTGTCTTGGCTACTCATCCTAGTTCCCCTGTACTTGTTCCGGTCGTCCCAGCCCACTCATGTAGGATCCCTACACACTCTGCCCTTTGACTGGCTCTTGTTTACACTAGCTTGCTTAGTATTCGGACTGCATGTCCTCATCAATCCGATTCTAGGATGGGTTTCGTATGGACTCTTCTGGCTTGCGTGGTTTCGCACCTATACAATGATCAGAGATGTAGTCATCAAACCCTCTGGCAGGTGGCTTCTACCGGTTAATCCGTCAAGTTGGAATGCCACAGACGGACTGAGTGACGGCTGGGATATCGTCTCAGAGTTCTGGACCAGCGCACCTATTGCGAGGCTGAATGTTGATTCGGGCCAAATCATTCTGACGGGAGTCAGCAGGGGAGATGATAGATTCCTCGCTCTATCTCTGATCGGGCCAGCTGGATTCGTCCACGATCCGTTCGCAGACAATCTCGCGCACGAGGCTCTGTCAGAGGAGCAAGTGACCATCACAGGTCTAGATTGGCCTACAAGCCTGCGACCTTCGTGAGGAAATCAGGACGGCAGGCATTTGAACCGACTACTGCCCGCTGAGTCATGGACATCTGCATTCTGTTGGGTTCCAAGTCCGACCTTCCAATAGCTAACAAGTGCACAGCCGTGCTCACCGAGTTCGGAATATCTCACGAGGTCAGAGTAGCCTCAGCCCACAGAGCACCAAAGTATCTCGAGGGAGTAGTCTCAGCGGCCATTGATGATGGATGCAAGATATTCATCTGCATGGCTGGCATGGCTGCTGCCTTACCTGGAGTTGTTGCTGCAATGACCACTCTGCCAGTAATCGGAGTGCCCGTCGGAGGAAAGGTCCCCTATGACAGCCTACTATCGATTGTTCAGATGCCTCCCGGAATGCCGGTTGCCACCGTCGGAGTAGACAGGGGCGATAACGCTGCAGTACTAGCAGTACAGATACTATCGCTGTCCGATTCAAACCTAGCTTCCTCCTACTCTGATTGGCGCGTCGCACGTACCAATCAGGTAATCGCAGATGATGAGTCTCTAAGGGAGTGAGCCCGTGCAGACCCAGTTCCTCGTAGATGAGGCGGTAGAGACTCTGCAGTCGCAGATCGATGATACTGCGATTATCGCTTGTTCGGGTGGAATAGACAGNACGGTCGCTGCAGTCCTCGCTCATCGTGCGGTCGGCAGTATGCTGCACTGCGTNTATGTCGACACCGGACTAATGAGNTTGAACGAGTCNGAGGAAGTCGCAGGGATGTTCGCAGATCTGGGAATCGAANTGAAGGTCGTCAATGCTTCTGAGAGATTNTTCAGTCATCTCTCCGGCGTAACCGACCCAGAGGAGAAGCGCAAGGTCATCGGTGAGCAGTTCATCCGAGTATTCGAAGAAGAGCAGGAAGGGTGTGGGGCGAAGTATCTCGTGCAAGGTACAATAGCTCCCGATTGGATTGAGTCTGGCGGCGGTGAGCGAGATGTCATCAAATCACATCACAATGTAGGCGGTCTACCTGAAGATGTCGAATTGGAGATTGTCGAGCCGCTGCGCGAGTTCTACAAGGACGAGGTCAGAGCAATCGCTAGGGAGTTGGANATACCTTCTAGCGAGCGCCAACCTTTCCCAGGTCCCGGCNTAGCAGTCAGAGTTCTAGGCGAGTTGACGCCTGACAGNGTTGAGGCCTGCAGACAGGCTTGCCACATTGTTGANTCACATCTTGAAGCCGCCGCTGAGCGCGGCGAATGTGATTTGCCTTGGCAGTACTTCGCAGCACTACTNCCTGTACGCAGTGTAGGAGTTCACGGNGATGTGCGTGTTCACGGCGAGACAGTAGTTGTCAGAGCGGTTTCAAGCCTTGATGGAATGAGTGCTAGATATTCGCAGATACCACATGAAATCTTAGCTACAATCAGCACCGAAATTACCAACTCACTGAAAGGCCAAGTGAATCGAGTAGTGTATGATATCACCCACAAACCACCCGGAACTATCGAGTGGGAGTAATCCGATTCTTTGATGAAGTGTGGGCCCAGCCGCGAGTCGGGCCGACATAGCTTAGTTGGTGGAGCGGTGGACTGTTAATCCACAGGTCGCAGGTTCGAGTCCTGCTGTCGGCGCCACTTCAATCTCTGCGTGCGAAAGCTGCTAGGGCTAGGACCGCTAAAGCCGAGATTAGTCCGAATCCAGGGGTCCCGTTGTCCTCATCAGGATCGATATAATTCGGTCCGTCCGTGTCATCAGGATCCATTTCGTCGCAGATATCATCCCCATCTATGTCTCCTGGGACCGAGGTAGCATCGAGAGGGTCG
Source organism: Methanobacteriota archaeon (assembly GCA_002714745.1). GTDB lineage: Archaea > Thermoplasmatota > Poseidoniia > Poseidoniales > Thalassarchaeaceae > Thalassarchaeum. Next base: position 97,065 of record PAYF01000001.1, read on the forward strand.
CTGTTACAATCTTCCTCGAAGGAGTCGGAGAACTGATCTCCATCATCATCACCATCGGCATTGTCGCCGATACCGTCACNGTCGGTGTCATCCCACTCTGAACCATCGTTTGGAAACGCATCGTCACCGTCAGCGACGCCATCTCCGTCATCATCCGGGTCGAGCAGGTCGCAGTTTCCGTCGTCATCCGAGTCCGCAGGGACCGAATCGCCGTCTAATGCATCGCTGCCACAGTCTCCCTCTGAAGAATCCGTCCAACCGTCNCCGTCGTCGTCATAGTCGCCATTGTCGCCGAAACCATCGCCATCGGTGTCAACCCACTCGCTGGAATCGTCCGGGAATGCATCGTCCACGTCGTCCACTCCGTCCCCATCATCGTCGGAATCTATCCCGTCACAGTCTCCATCTCCATCTGAGTCCAAAGGCACAGAACCAGAATCCATCGAGTCACTACCACAGGAGTCCTCTTCAACATTCATCCAACCATCTCCGTCGACATCGGTGTCCGCATTGTCGCCNGTACCATCGCCATCGGTGTCGACCCATTCAGTGGCATCATCAGGAAACGCATCTTGGTCGTCATCGACTCCATCATTGTCACCATCGTTGTCCATGGTGTCACATTCTCCATCGCCGTCAGAGTCAACTGGAACAGAATTGACATCTAGCGGGTCGGAACCACACCACCCTTCTACCTGATCGGTGTACCCGTCATCATCATCATCGTAGTCAATCGGGTCGCAGTCGCCATCTCCGTCAGTATCAGTCGGGAGTGAATTTGCATCTAGAGGGTCAGAGAAGCATCTCTCCTCCATTAGATCTGAGACTCCGTCGTTGTCATCATCGTCATCGACATTGTCGCCCTTACCGTCTCCATCAGCATCAGACCACTCTGAAGGGTCGTTAGGGAATGCATCATCACCATCCAAAACACCGTCATTATCATCATCGTCATCTGCACCATCGCAGATTCCATCCAAATCGTTGTCAGTAGTTTCGTTGGGGTCTAGAGGGTCACAATCGATACCATCCTCAACTCCATCATTGTCGTCGTCAGAATCAAGGTAGTCGCACACTCCATCACCATCGGTGTCCGTTGGTGTCGAGTCTCCGTTCAGTGGATTTGTGTTGCATGAAACTTCATCGGTGTCGTCCCAGCCATCATTGTCATCGTCAGGGTCGTTTTCGTTAGAGATACCGTCACCATCGAAATCATCACCTTCTAGGGCATCACAGATTCCGTTTCCATCAGAATCGCTAGGAACATCGTTGGCATCCAGCGGATCTGTTCCGCAGTCGACCTCATCGTCATCCGACCAGCCATCGTTGTCATCATCATCGTCAGCCATCATAGCAACTGAAGATGTGAATACTACATTGTCAACGTAGATTGATTCAGATTGCGAGTTACTAGTCAACTCAATCTCCAAACTCCCTTGTCCTAGAGAGCCAATGTTCGAACTAAAACTAGTCCAAACTCCCATGTAAGAAGCAAAACCTCCGTGATTGGTAGAACCAGTAGCGCCGGTTACATTTACCAATTCAACTGTTGAGGAAATCCCTACAAATCTAATAATTAGGTTGTCTGCATCTTCGTAACTATTGCTCGAACCACCTTGTACAAAAACATCGAAAGTCATTGAATCCGCTGTAATGGCGTCAAGAGTCAAGGTTGCAGTTCCGTCAACATCGCCCATCTGGTATCCTTGTGTTCCTTCAGTGTAATTTCCTACCGTTCCATTATAGTTTGCGGTACCAAAGTAGTCACCATCTGTAAGGCCGACACCTCCAGTCGAGGTGTAGTACAAGGTGAAGCCCATCTCAGTGCCGTTGGTCTGATTATGTGCCACATGTGGTTCATCCACATTATTCCAGAGATAGTAATCTGAATTCCCACTACCATAATCATAGTACTTTGATCCATTTGTGAATGGATCCTCAAACGAGGTGTAAGCCACGACTGATTGGTAAGTGCAACCACTCACCACTGTATCTGGCAAACCATCGCCATCTGTATCTGTGTCAGCACATGGGTTGTCAGGATAATCATCGTCAGCATCATCAGTCCCATCGCCGTCAGAATCAGTGGCTAATACTGTGTACGGGGTCATTAGCAGAAGCAGTGCAGTCAGGATAGTTGCATAGGTAGCGCGGCGGCTCATGGCTCACCATGTCCGACTCGATTCAAAATACTCTCCCCCCGTGAGTCACATCTGGATTCTTCAGGCCCGTTTCCGCTAACCTCTTTGACCTGCTCTCGATGCAAGGGCATGAGCGCCCGCGAATCTGCTGCGAAGATACTGGATGCGGTGGATGAATCAGGTAGACACTATCGCGACAGCCTGCCGATGATTGCGAGCGAGAACATTCTCAGCCCTCTAGTTCGCAAGGCCTGCGATTCGGACTTGCACGGCAGGTATGCCGAGGGACTCCCGGGAAAGAGGTACTACCAGGGTTGCGAGGATTTCGACAGTATCGAGGAGATTGGAATCGCATCGGCGAAGCGAGTATTCGACTGCAGCTTCGCCAATATACAGTCCACTTCAGGAACTGTTTCTAATATGGCCGGGCTCAAGGCTCTAGCCAATCCAGGAGATACAATCACTGCAGTCTCAACTGCTGATGGTGGACACATCTCTCACGCTCGCATGGGTGCTGTGGGGGTAAGAGGTTTGAACCTCATCACATATCCCTGGATTGAGAGTCGGATGGAGCCCGATATTGATGCTGCAGCAGCCCTAATCCGTGAGACCGAGCCTAGTCTAGCCCTATTTGGTCAATCGGTATTCCTCTTTCCAACACCGCTGCAAGAGCTTGCGGATGCAGCTCATGAAGTCGGTGCCAGAGTGATGTACGATGCAGCCCATGTTTTGGGCCTGATCGCCGGAGGGCAATTCCAAGATCCGTTGAGAGAGGGGGCCGATCTTATGACGGGCAGCAGCCACAAGACCTTCCCTGGGCCTCAAGGAGGTTTCCTGCTTTCCGACTCGGATGACTCCAAGTTCATGCGTCGTTTGAACAGTTCAGTATTCCCGGGCGTGTGCTCGACATACCATTTGCACCATGTCGCCGGGAAGGCTGTGGCTCTATCGGAGTTCGAGGAGTTCGGGGCAGATTATGCCAGAGATATCGTGGCCAACGCCAAGGCACTGGGGGCCGCATTGGCAGCAGAAGGATTCGAGGTTATGGCCGAGGAGAGAGATTACACTGCCAGCCACCAAGTTGTGACTCGCCATGGCGAGCCCGATTCAGGAGCAGGCAGGGATGCTGCGGCATTACTAGAGGATGCAGGCATCATAACCAACATGAACATGCTACCTGGAGACACCAAGGCGATGGCGCCAAGCGGACTGAGGCTGGGAGTCCCCGAACTCACGAGACTGGGAATGGGGGTAGATGAGATGCAGGATGTCGCTCGCTTCTTCGCTAGGACACTTATTGCCGGAGATGACTCAGCGAAGGTCAAGCAGGATGTCCGTGAATTCAAGTCTGAATTCCTCGAGGTCGGCTACTGTTTCGAGCCCGGCCCGGCCTATCCCGGACTCTAGCCGATTCTGCCTCAGGCTTATTCTCCGGCACGCACTCGCGACCCCATGCGCAGGCATCGCACGACGGCACTCATGCTATGCATGCTAATGCTCAACTCGGGTTGCTTGGGACTATTCGGGAACGAAGAAGAGGTGCCCGAAGAGGCGAATTGCCAGACACAGCCAACTCACCCGGATTGTTTCGTAGATGTGATTACCGAGGAGGACTGCACGGCCCAGCAGGTGTTCACCGGCGATTTGTGCAGGTTGATGCAACCTCCTACACAACTCTCCTATGGCGAGGATTCGATTACTCTGGCCGTAGGTACCGAGATGCAGGCACTCACGCCATCTTTCCTAGGGGACGGCCCTCAGAACTGGTTCGTCAACCCCCGTCTTCCCGACGGCTTAGACATGGATGACTCAGGAGTAATCTCAGGAATTCCTCTTGAGGAGACTGAATCAATCCGCCACACTATCATCGCCACTAACGCGATGGGTTCCGCTGCCACCACTTTGGACATAGTAGTGCAGGCTCCAGCGCCAGAGTCTATCCAGTATCTCAGTGAAACCCTGGCGTGCACCTTGGATTCTCATTGCGCCATTGACCCTCCGTTGGTAATCGGCGGTTCAGCCCACACTTGGTCAGTCGAACCACCACTACCTGGCAATCTAGAACTTCTTGAGGATGGTTCCATATCTGGAATGGCGAGAACATTGGGACATTCCAATCATACCATTACCGCATCCAATACTGGTGGCTCCATCGATACGGCCCTTCGCATAGTGACCCTGCACGAAGAGCCACACTCGCTTTCTTATCCCGGACACCCGTTCTACTGGACTATAGGTGAATATGAGCAGGTTATTCCGTCCTATGACGGAGGTCAGGCTACTCATTGGTCGATTGAACCACCACTGCCTTCCGGGATCCTGCTTCACCAAGCGGACGGCTCGCTGCGAGGCTCTCCTGACACCGTTCACCCTCTCAGGGAGTACATCATCACGGCCCAAAACACCGGAGGTTCGGTCTCAACTACGATTCTGATTGATGTCAGAGACCTAGCGGTCGAGAATCTGAGGTACGACCCCTATATCTTCGATTTGAGAAAAGATGAGAACATCGGACAGGTCGACCCGACATGGCAAGGAGGAGCTCCTGACACATGGGAGATATATCCTCCACTGCCCACGGGTTTCCAGATAGACATCTACACAGGAAGAATCAGTGGTATTGCCACCCTGCTGCAGACTTGGTCGTCTCACACAGTCTGGGCAAACAACTCCGGAGGCTTCGCTTCCACCATGCTACAGTTCAGAATCACCAGCCTACCGCCTGACCAGATTTGGTGGCCAAGCGACCAATTCGCTATGCACTCAAACCATAGTGTGCATATCCCGGTAACCAATAACGGCCCCGAGATTGAAACTTGGGAAATTCACCCCGACTTGCCTGCTGGACTAACTCTGCAGGGAGGAGATATCACCGGGACTCCTACCGAGCGGGCAGACTGGAGGCAGTACACCGTTTGGGCAAACAACACCGGGGGCTCGGTCGGGCTGATGCTGTGGATCGCCGTTCACGACCTGCGAGCCGACCAATCAGATTTACTACGAGATATGGGCGAGACTAATTGGGGCGGCTGGCCCTCTCCAATACTGCCCATTGGAGAGTGGGCCTTCCCGATTGGCTTCACTCAGGAGGGCTACGGCTCGACCATTCCTGTGATTTCGGCCAGTCACGTAGGCCGAGGCAAGATACTCGGTTACGGGCATGAGAGTTGGGTCGACGGGGCCGGAGAAGCGGAGACCGAGTTCTCTCTGCGAGCGGTTGAGTGGGTCTGCGGCGAGAATGCCGATGTCGGACTTGCTTATGGTGCAGGATTCGATGACTTCGAGGACGAATTGCAGGCTGAAGGACACACTGTCCATCTCTCGGTCACTCCCGCGGACCTTTCTGGCATAGACTGCCTTCTCGACGAGTTCTGGAACGGTCACGACGATCAGGATAACCAGAATCTGGTCGACTTCATGCTGGAAGGCGGCGGCCTAATCATGGGCGGTCACGCTTGGTACTGGTCTTACTCCAATTCCGATGTAGCGCACAACTTTCCTGGCAACAAGATTGCTAAGACAACCGGTCTTTTCGTCTCACAAGCATGGGGCTACAACGATGTCGACCTGTCTGACATGCCGCACGAGTTAACTCGCCCTCATGCCGCCATCGAGGCGATTAGGGCAGATAGGCTTCACAACCAGACGCTATCGACGGATGACGCCGCTATCGCCGATGCGACCCTATCTGTTTGCACTGGCGTAGTAGCTCTGGACTTCCATGGCTTCTGGTCACCTCTCCGGGAGACTGTGAACTCCACAGGATGGACAGTAATAGAATACGGAACTCTATGGCAGAACATAGGCCACAATATGGGAGAGGATCCGGTGGCAGACACCTTGCTTAGGGTCGAGGCCGCACTTACACAGGGTTTGCCGGCCAACGAACTTCCTGTACATCCAAGCCATGTAGAGTTCCCAGGAGAGGTGCCGAACAATGCGACGAGGATTGCTCGCACAGTCACTATCGATGGCAACCAGAGTGGACTTCCTAGCAACTTCGGATATTCGCAGGCCAGATCTCACGTCAGGATGTCAACTGGTTTGTACGCCGCCCCGGGAGAGGTGGTCACAGTCACGCTACCTTCCGAGATAGTAGACTCAGGCACCTACGTACTAGTGGGGGCACATAGTGACAGCCTATGGTCCAAGAGCCAGCTCCATCGCCACCCACAAATAGTCAGGTGGTGGTACATAGATGAAGCAACTATGGAAGTGGGAAATGCCTTTGGCGGACCGATTTACATCGCTATCTCACCCGGTTCAACATTGGGCGACTTCCAAGCCACCATCTCAAATGCAGTGAAGGCCCCGACCTACATCCACGGTGAGACTGATGTTTTCCAATGGTTGCAGCAGTATCGACATGACCCGGCGCCGTGGGCTGAAGTCGGCAGCGATCAGTTCATTCTGACAGTACCCAGTCATGAGATTAGGGGATTGGACAATCCTCAGGACCTGATGGACTGGTGGGATCAAGCCCTAGAGATGGAGCATGAACTCTACGGATATCTGCCATGGCCTAGGGTTGAGAGAGCGGTCTTCGATGCGCAGATTTCTGCAGGTTGGATGCACTCTGGCTATCCCTTCATGGCGCACGATTTGAGCGTCTCGGGAGTGGTCAATGTCTCTTACATGTCAGAGAATGGCGATTGGGGGATGTTCCACGAACTGGGTCACAACCACCAGTGGATGCCGTCCACATTGCCGGGGACTACAGAGACCGGATGCAATTTCGCCAGCGTTTATCTGATGGAGGACCTAGTCGGAATAGAGGGTCACGGGGCGGTGGATCCCGCCCAGAGAGCATCGCGCATGCGCGCTTACTTCGATGATGGCTCCAACATCGCCAATTGGTCTGTTTGGATTGCCCTCGACACCTATCTGATAATCAAGGAGGAATGGGGATGGGGGCCGATTACAGAAGCTCTCAACGTCTACTATACTCTTCCTGCAGCAGAGGTCCCGACCAACGGCGACGAGGAGTTCAATGCATGGGTTTTGCATCTCTCGAACGCCACAGGGTACAACCTAGCGCCCTATCATGCCGCATGGGGCTTTCCACTTACTCAGGCCACCTTCGATGCACTGGAGCACCTGCCTGTTTGGGTCGACGACCCTCTTCGTGGCGAGTACCACGCCTACGAAGCAATGCTACAAAACCTAGGCACGACCAACGTCACCAGTAGCGCCGCTGATATCATCTGGGATGTCTACGACAACGGAACCAATACTACTCTCACTGTCTACTATGGCCAGACCGACATGGGCAACAACTCTCAGCTATGGCCATACAGCGTAGGTGCCGGTACACCACAAGTTGGCCCCGGATCGGCAGAAATCAGTTTCTCAGGCGACGGCGCCACTCAATACATCCGAATCAAGGCCTCTAATGAGGAGGGCGAGGTTTGGTTCGGCCCGATATCTGTGACTCCTAGCTGAACCTTCTGAGTAGAGACTCAAATGAAATCTCCGGAATGTGCTTTTGATGCCAGATTGCCAGAGGTATCCAAATTAGCGTGTGAAGGATTGTGGCAGCGAACGCAGGAACTAGTTCTAGTCGAGGCTCCCCTTGCATCATTGAAGCCACGATTCCCAGTACTGCGAAGTGAGCGACATAAACAGTGAGTGTTATCTTGCCCAGAGGCTCAAGGAAAGACAGACCGTCTCCCTTCCATGGCTCCCCTCCACTGGCCTCATTACCCTCTAGTATCCTGTGTGCCAGTAGAGCGAATGTTCCTGAGACCACAAGGAATGCAGGACTGGCAGGGAAGAAGGTCAGAACAGCCTCGCCCTCAGTTAGTGCCCAAGGAATGTCCTCCATGACTGCGATGACTATGGTTACTGTCGTGGCCGCTAGTCCCATGGCGATGTTCCGCTCCCTCATCCCTGGATTTTCCGACAAGTCATGGACAACAGTCCCGAGCAGAACGAAGAACATCCAAGGTACAGCCGGGTAGGTTCCGTTCCATAGTAGTCTGGCTACCCATTCGGATGAACCCTCGGAGGCGACCCTTTCCCACCATGTCCAGTCGAGGCCCGCGGCATCGCCTAGCATCAGAGGTGAAGCTACCATGAGAAGCATCAGGACAATCCTGACCTGCATTCCTAGTCTAACCAAAAAAGGAGTCAGCAGTGCTCCAATTGCTAGTAGAGAGAGTACTCCGGGAGTGTGCCATTCGAACCTACCTCCTCTCTCGACGTTGAGCAGGACATTTACCATAAATTGGCACAGGGTTAACAGTGCCACCCTAGGCATCAGCCAAGACAACCAGTCCGTTGTTCTCACGGGGCCGCGAGCAACCCTCCTCATTGCACTCATGTGGATACCCCATCCTGAGATCATCACGAACATCGGGGCAGCCATTCCTCCAAATGCCGCGGCCACGAAGGCAGCTGGGTCGCCAACAGTCATACCTCTCGGAGGAATGATGGCTGCGGTGTGGACCTCGACCATACACAAAACGGCGATTGCTCTCATTCGGTCGATATGCGCCAGTCTCAACCTATCACCTCGTGAATCCTGCTACCTGGATCGAATTTTTTATCGCACAGGACAATTGCTCCGATAAGACCCTCCACGGTAGACCTACCGACCTCGTTCCTGTGATACAGAGTAATCCACGGTTCACCACTCTCAATTCTATCTCCCAACTGAACCTCCAAGATAGCGCCCACCGCGCGGTCAATCGGGTCACCAAGCTCCAATCTGCCTGTACCTATGTCTTGGCATACCAATGCTATCGATAATGCATCGATGTCCTGCACCCACCCACTTTCCGCCACACATAGACTCGTCGCATTAAGGTTGGAATCGATGAGACCCAGCCCAGTCATCAATGAGGAATCATTAGCAAAAATCGACGAATCACCGCCTTGGGCTTCGACCATCAGACGGAAGCAATTGAGCGCCGAACCGTCATGCAAAGAGTCGTGAACCATCAGGGCACCAATGTCGCGGTCTTCTGCCAGTCCTGTCGAGTGCAGTAGGAGGCCGCCCTGAATGCAAACCAGTTCCTCCAAGTCTGCCGGACCATTGCCGCACAACGCCTCAACGCTCTCGAGAACCTCGAGCGAGTTTCCGATGGCACAGCCTAGAGGAGCATCCATTGTTGATAGAACGGCTGTGGTCGTAACACCCATTCCATGAGATACTGCTACCATGGATTCAGCCAACTCTCTGGCCGCTGACTCCTCGGTCATGAATGCGGCCCGCCCGAACTTAACATCCAGAACTAAGGCCGACAGTCCTTCAGCGGCCTTTTTTGAGACTATCGAAGATGTGATGAGAGGAATTGAATCAATTGTTCGGGTGACGTCCCTGAGTGCATACATTCTGCGGTCAGCAGGGACCAGCCGCTCGGTCTGGCCGACCATCGCTATGCCGATATCGAGAACTTGTCTTCGAATCTGTTCTGAATTCAACTCAACACTTAATCCGGGAATACTCTCTAACTTGTCAAGCGTCCCTCCGGTGTGGCCCAAACCTCTCCCGGAGATCATCGGAACCTTGAGTCCGCAGGCAGCTAGTGCAGGTGCGAGGACTAGGGATACCTTGTCCCCAACTCCGCCGGTTGAGTGCTTGTCAACTACCAGTTGTGAAAATGTAGAATCCCATGATATGATCTCCCCCGAGTCTCTCATTGCTTCCGTCAGAGCTATTGTCTCGGCGTCGCTAATACCTTCGCTGTGGACCTGCTTGAGCCAAGATGTTAGATCATCATCAGAGATAGAACCGTCAACGACTCCCTCGACGAGGTCGCGGATGTCCTCGGACATCACTCCTCCTCACTTAGTTCGGTTCGAATCTCTTCCATGGTGTGCCCTTGGTCGAGCATCCACTGGACTTCATCTCTAGTCTCGTTGTCAAAGCCGAAACCATCCAACTTGATTGCACCGTGCTTACCGTCGTCACTTCCTTGGGTACGCGCACGTACATCCTCTGCGGACTCATCGAAACTAGTACCGGCTAGTATGGCCTTGTCTGAATCGGAATCATCGAATCGATATCCCGAATCATCAATCAGAATCTCATCTGTACCTCTCCTTGGTTGAATGAACATGGTTGCGGCAGCTGCCCCTAGACAAACAGCAGAGATTACCATCAGCCAGAACAGGAATGAGGCTCCCGGCCTGGATAGTGGGTCATCTCTGATATTGAAAATTCCGGATTCATCCTCTTCTTCAGGTTCTTCTCCACCCTCCTCATCTTCTTGCTCTTCAACATCGCTTTCATCATCTGTCGAGCCTTGTTCGCACCCATACTGCTCACCATCGGGAATTCCATTCTCATCGACATCACCTGAGTTCATCGATAACACAGGCTGCCGCATCACGCTGACAGCGAAAGCCGACTCATCACCATCTGGAATGCAGTCTCCGTCAGTGTCATCGGACAACGGGTCGCCCCCTAGTTGATATTCCTCGAGATTGTTGAGGCCATCCTCATCAGGATCAAGGGACTGCTCACTTAGCGCCGTTCCGAGGACTGCGGCAGAGTGCCTGTTTAGTCCGTACTCTAGTTCCCATTGATCTGGCATCAGGTCACCATCTGAATCGGTAGTAGAATCCAATCTGTTCCAGTCCTCTTCGAATGAGGCTGAGTAATCATCGGCTAGGTCCTGATGATGAATCAAAACACCCATCTCACGGTTCCGCAATGCAGCACTTGAACCCCAGTTCATGCTACCTACGAGAACACTGGAACCATCGATGATTGCACCCTTGTTGTGCAGTTTTACTATTGTATCAGAGTAGGCCATCAGACGGGCTGTAACATCGAGTCCCTCGGTTGCATTCCAGTCGGTATTGAACATATTGATGGCATCTCTTATTTCATCATCCCACTCAGCATAGAATCCGTTTAGCATTAGACGAATACTAACTCCCCTTTGTGCAGCTTCATGCAGAGCGGCGATTATTGGATTGTCACCAAATCCCCAGTACCAGTCCAGGTCCAGATACTGCACAGATAACTCGATCGATTGATCAGCAGATTCAATCATCGATACAATGCCCGACACGCAGTCATCAGGACAAGTTAGGAGCTGAGCATCAAAGGGCCCCTGGTGGTACTCTATGGACGTTAGTTGGCCATCATGCCATGGCTCCTCCATTTCCCAGTCGAATGTAGGAGAGTGCCAGGATGAATGAGGAGTAATGTGCAGATGCTGAGCGTTCTCATCCCATGCCATCCTTGACAGAACTAACTCGGCGGCAACTTGGGAGTTCAGAATAACCGACCACTCGCGGTTGCCCACCTCATCTGGTGGCACGCTGGTGTCCTTCCAGTTCCCCGACGAAATCCACACGCTCTCGGAGTCTCGAACTGCCACCTTGCTGTGGATGTAAGCGTATGGTGAGCTAATCTGAGTAGGATCCTCCATCCAAAGTACAGTAGCTCCCGCATCATGCAGTGCCTGAGCATGCCCTCTCTGGTTGTTGACCGTACTGCTCCCATCGAGAATCCCCTCTTCGAGCAGCAGGGTGACTTCTACGCCATCTGCAATCGCATCAAGGAGAGCTTGGGTTAAATCCGGACTCATGAATTGGTATAGGTGCAAATGGATTGAACTCTCGGCTGAATCAATCCATAGCTTCAGGTCATTGAACGCAGTATCTGGCCCAATTGAGGCAGATATGGACGAGCTTTCTTCTGTGGAGAAGTATCCTCCATCACAGAAGGTGGAGGCACCAATCCTAATCCATCTCTGCTCCCAATCAGAACCAGTATCGGTGTCCGGATAGTCCCCGCAACCCCTGCCTCGCATCAGTATTAGACCAGGAGTCCCATCTCCGGGGACCGATACGGCGGCACCCTCCCAACCATCTATCTCTGCGATTCCTCCGCCGAATGCTATTGCATCAACAACTGTACCGTTGGGCGCCTTTAGTTGCAATGCACTGCCAGAATCTACGAGCCAAGGCATATTGTTCAGGACTATGTTACCATCCAAGGCAGTGATTCCACCGTCAGCCAGCAGATTCACGGGATTTTCTGTCAACACTACTGAATCACCAGCTGCAATCTCAAGATCATAGAACGTTGAAACCCAAGGAGTGGTGGAGCGTATACGCTCTAATGTCCACCCTGAGAGACTGACCGGCTCGTCACCAGTATTAGTCAACTCAAACCAGTCATTTTCCCTGTCAGGAACCTCTGCTGGCATTATTCGTGTGAACTTAATATCGTATTCTCCGTCCCATTCTGAAGGCTCAACTGGCGGGTCTTCATTTCCTGACTCCCCACCACCTTCTGAGTTCTCAGATCCAGGAGTGGGTTCTTCGGAGTCTACCCAGTCTGCAGAAGAATTCTCACTGGGAATCTTCGACACTCCGTCGGATGCCTCACCAGTTGTAACAGTGTGGACGATTGTCCCACTAGCATCCTTGAGGTACAGAGTCTCGCCAGCGTTGTTTAGGCGAAGAGTTCCCACCTCGTTCTCTGCGATTATAGCATAGTCTCCCGAGGCGATGACGTACGACTCGTCCAGATTCGAGAAATCTACCCAAGTAGAGGAATCGATTGGGTGAATCCAGCCTCCAAAGTCTTCTAGAGTCCAGTTTTGTAAGTTAACTCCTGATGGACCCGAGTTGTACAACTCGACCCACTCACCGTTTGGGAATATACCTTGGTCAGAACCACCTGCATTCGGCATTATCTCGGTAATGCACACTCCCGTACACTCTGTCGAGCGACTTGTGGCATGGGCAGTTACACCAGTCTCACTCAGTCCAGATTCAACGACGGGATACAACGACATTAGCACAAGCATAGTTAGAGCAAAGGCCGCAGCACCTGCTCTCCCACGCTCACGCATGGTGCTGTGCCGCCCTTATCGGGATTCAACCCTTCGTGCACGCGTGCCCGCAGCCGGCTAAGCCGGCTGAAGACGCTATTCCTCGTCTCTTGACCCCATCATTCCGTAGACAACTAGGCCAATACCCGCGACATACATCAATGCAATTACAACATGCAAGTATGAGAGAGGAGCCCCAGCATCGCCACCGAAATTTGTCCATCCCATGGGGCCGAGGTTGTCACTGACACTTCCTCGGAATGAGTCCGCTGAGTCATCAGGGATATCGCTGAATGAGTGAATCTCGAACACAGGGACCACATCGTTGGAATTGAAATCCGGGTTCATCGAGCCGGGTCCGCGTAGATCTAGGTAGAAGGTAGCAGTTACCTTCCCGTACATCGGAGCGTTGGTAATTGGCTCGACCTTCATGTCGATGTTCGCACCCAGATATACCGGAAGAGCACCAGGCATAGCATCTACAAAGGTCGCAGAACCAATCAGCTTACCCTGAATCTGAGTGTTGGCTGGGTCTAGAGTTACTGTATGCTCAATCATATCAATTCCCTTGTAGGTAGTCTCTCCACCTACCTCAGACTGGGCAATTGCATATCCAATCAAGTTCACATTGAATGAGTTCTCAGCATCCGCAATACCTCCAACAGTACCTGCAACCACGGTATCACCATTTCCGACATGGTCTGAAAGTAACCCAAGTGCAGCATCCTCGCGGTGCGGAGCCCTCCAAGGTAGATGCTCCGTCATCCCGTAGACCTGACCAGCCTCACACTCTAGGTCGTATCCTAGGAAGTTACCATCTGCATCGTAGTCGTAGTCACACAGGCCGTTACCATCCGAATTGATGTAGCCCTGAGCTAAACTCTGGCCGATATTATCTCCAGCAGTGCTTATCATGTACACCGAACGGTCTCCAGTGCTGACTCCATCAGATCCATAGTATGTGTCATTGGTCTCAAGACTGACCCAAGGGAAGAATCCGAAGTTTGTATTGACAGCATCATTCCAGCCATACAGCCAGTGACTCACGGGCTGAGTAGTATATGCCTCATTGCCGGTAATGAAGTTCAGTAGAACGGGCATCACGGTGTCGAAGTAGAAGTTGTTAACCCAGTCCCTCAGTGCTCCTGCAGCATCCTCGGGAATGCCGTATAGTGATCCGACATAGGCATCATCCCAGACCTGCTGACCACCCTCAGAATCTGGTAAGGCCATGCCCGAGAGCTCACCGTACATGAATGCGGACGGGAAAGAGGACTTCAGCCCGATGACCGGGTCATTTAGGATGAATTCCGACTGCTCCATAGTTAGGTCTGCCATACCCTCAAATGTATCTCGGTTCAATCCAATTGGAATATACTCGCCTGTTAGCGGGTCTGCCGCTCCGAATGCGGTATGCCACCAATCAATGGAATTCATTGTGCCCTGACCCCCTATGAGGATCTTCTCAAAGTCCCTAGGCTCACCAGTGACTCCGAGTCCGACCCAAGGCTCAACATAGTCGGCCAAATCTGCGATAGCAAGCAGACCAATGCCGTAGGTCAACATGGCGTCGTAGTAACTTCCTGACTGCAGAGGCAGTAGCAGACCTATGACCATCCCAGGCAGAGGTATGCCGCTAATCTCAAAAGAACCCAACATTCCTACATTGGGATCGAACAAGAGATTGTTGAGTGTGTCCGGATCATTGATCATTATTCCACTCACTTCATGGAATCTCTCCTTGAGCTGCGGGGTCTCATTGTTTATCTCTGCGCCCCCGCCCATTTCCACGAAGGTGTTTGCAGCGAGTGCAAAAACACCCAAATCAATGATAGCCATTTGTTCAGCGCCAACCTCTCCGTATCCATATAGGTCAGCCCGGGATTGTGTGACTACTCCTCCATCGGGGGCCCCCATTCCAGCAACAATAACAGGCCCCAAATCGCAAGTTAGTGCAATGCAGAGATCGGGGTTCGATGGATCTTCTGCATCGTACAGAATTTCATCAGTGTAGTCGAAGAAAGGCTCGGTACCGTTCAGAATATCGTCCACATTTCCCCCACCAGTGGCTGAAACATATGCAGCTGAGAGTAGGCTGGACGGTGCCAAGATAGAAGCGTTTGCAGAATCAATGCCAATGCTATCGAAGTAATCTTCCCAACTCTCTATTCTGAGGTCTATATCCTCGGACGCCCAAATGCTTGGAGCTCTGTTTGAGAGATCGAACTCTACCATCCCTGCTGCGAACATAGCCTTAGCAAAGGTCTCGCCATAGAAAATGCCGCCAGATGCTCCTCCCATGCCACCGATTCGCTGTGTGTTCCAGAGGATGTTGACTTGGGTGACATTAGTGTCGCCCGATACAGAAGCGTGTTCCACACCATCATCATCAGTCCATGTGCACTCAGCGCACCACTCGAAAACGTCGTATTCAGAGTAGGTCATAGTGTTCGCATCATAATCAAAATCAAGAATCTCTCTAGTCGTAGTGACATTGTAGATGAAAGGACCCATCATAGTTAATCCATCATGAGGATTTTCTGATTCCAAGGCCGAGGGATCAGTAACCGAATTGGCAAAGTATACTCTAGGGGCAGTAGATACATGCCATTCATCATCATAGTCTGCAGAGTAGTTCTGATTACCATCTTCATCTAAGCCGTCATATCCGTCAGAGACCATGCCTGCCACAGTCCCTTCAATGACTCCGTCAACGACTCCTGTAACTCCGATTCCTATATTCACAAGTAGGAGCAATGCTCCCACACTCAATGCTGTTGTCTGTCTATCCATGCTGCCGCACCTAGCGCCCTCAGTAGGGTTGAGCGAATAAGCGTTGCACTATCCAAAACGCCCTCTCCGCTTCATAATTAATCAAATGAAGCCGAATCCATCGAATGTCCGTGCGAATGTGTACAACATTATTGGAACGAGAATAATTCCCATTGCATGACTACGTCTGATTCCTATTCTAGGGGGCATCAGCCCCATTGCAGTGCCAATGATTAGTACTCCAAGTCCAATCCATCCAGTAGACAGCCAGACCAGTATCGCTATGAAGACAGTTACAGAAATCACCAACGTCCTAAGCGGAACTAGTTCGTGCACCTTCAGCATGCCCTTTCCTACCTTAATCATCACAGGAACTGCGAACAGACCCGATGCAATTGTAATGCCCAATAGTCGTACGAAATCTGCAGGGGGCTCGATTGCGTTCCACATGTCGATTGGATACATCATATTGAGGGCGAGAGCAGCCCCAGATCTAGGTCGCCCAACCATGTACAGGAAACCCAGAACCATTACTGTGACAGCTGTGTTAACTGAAGACAGAATGGCGATAATCTCTAGGTCCTGCTGCTGATTCCTCCCTCCAAGATCGAGATCCGGACTAACTCCTGCTTCCGACATAACCTCCTCGAATAACTCTCTTTCTTCTTCCGAGAGCTCATCTAGGCCTTCTATGTCGGTGGAATCAGTACTGGGAGTGAATCCAGGCTGGGTGCCATGCTCGAAATCGGCCGGGATGTAGTTCGGATCAGTAAGCCTCCCCCAGAAGTTACGCATGCTCATTACCACGACAGTAGCTTGGGCAGCAGTCATTCCCGGTAGAATAGCCATCACTGAGGAAACTACTGCAGACAGAAATGTAGGTACTGCAAGAGGCCTCATCGGAGGCATCTCCCAGTTAG
>PAYF01000002.1 GCA_002714745.1 Methanobacteriota archaeon
AGAGATTCTACGATCCGAGGCATGGGATGAATGCGATAACGCCATGCAGAAAGCCCGTACTCTGCGATATGCCGGAGATGCTGGGATGATGCTCGGAGAAGTGGATACTGCACGCCAGAAGCGACATTGGCAGAAGGCGCACAAGAGCTACCGAAACGCACTAGGATTCGACCCCAAGGACAAGGAGGCCCGCCGCAGCATGAACAAGCTAGCATCGATGATGGATGAGAAGGCGATCTCTCTAGGAGTCGGGATGCAGTTGTTTGACGAGGGCAACCCTACTCCATTGGGCCTCGTTGCGATGCTGGTTGCAGGAATGCTGCTTCTGGTTTCTTTCAAGGTCGTCTCCGACTGGTTCGACGACTCTGAGAACCCAGTTGTTACGCTTGAGATATCTTACCTGCCCACAGGATCTACAGAGAGGACCACGGCATTCATCGAGATTGAGTTGTATGAGGATGACGCCCCATTACACGTCGAGAACTTCCTGCTTCTGGCTGAAGAGTCGAGATACGACTTCACCATATTCCACCGGATTATTGACGGATTCATGATACAAGGAGGCGACTTTGAGAACAGAGACGGCACTGGAGGTTACACGGGCAAGTGGTACGGATACTGCGATGGTAAGCAGTATGATAGTTCCAACAACAGGTACTCTTCGGAAACCTGCGACCAGCCCAGGTGGACGCTGCCAGACGAGGCCGACAATGGACACCTACATGCCCCAGGAGTCCTAGCGATGGCCAAGACATCCTCTCCCAACACTGGGAGTAGTCAGTTCTACATCGTACCCGAGGACAGCACCCCTAGCCACCTAGATGGAGTACACACCGTATTCGGCATTGTGGTAAGCGGCCTAGATCATGTGACGGCAATTAGCGAGGTAGCCACCGACGGCAGTGATCGCCCTCTGGACGAGGTACGCTTGATGCATGTCACCGTTGACAACTAGACCAGTCCTCATTGGGTCAACTTCATGGATGGGGCCAATGCCGCATCACCAAAGGTGATGACTTGAGCGAGCCGATGCCCTTCGAAGCACTTTCGGAGTTCGAGACCGCGGACGGCTCGAAATCCAGTTTCGCAGACATCAATGCGCTAGAGAGAGCCGGAATCTGCGAACTAGCAGATATGCCCGTCTCTATACGAATTCTACTCGAATCCGCGCTGCGCAAGTGCGACGGATTCCTAGTTACCGAGGAAGATGTCGCCCGTATTGCCTCATGGAGTCCCGAGATGACTCCATCTGAGATTCCATTCAGCCCTAGCAGAGTGATTCTCCAAGACTTTACTGGAGTACCGGCTGTAGTCGACATAGCAGCTCTAAGAGATGCCATGGTGGAGATGGGTGGAGATCCTGAGAGAGTGAACCCGCAAGTCCCGGTAGACCTAGTGGTAGATCATTCAGTCCAAGTCGATGTCTCCGGACTTTTTCCTGACGCGAGAGAACGTAATCTAGAGATGGAATACAAGCGTAACTTGGAGCGCTACGAGTTCCTCAAATGGGGCCAACACAGTTTGGACAACTTCCGCGCAGTACCTCCCGGTAGAGGAATCGTTCACCAGGTCAATCTGGAGTGGATCGCCACGGTAGCTCGTGAGGAAGGCGGCATCTGGATGCCCGACACTCTAGTAGGAACTGATTCGCACACCACGATGATCAACGGACTGGGAGTCCTAGGATGGGGAGTCGGAGGGATTGAGGCCGAGGCAGTGATGCTGGGCCAACCCATCTACATGCTGCTTCCCCAGGTAGTCGGTTTTGAACTGATGGGAGCACTGAGACCGGGTGTCACAGCCACGGACATGACCCTGCGAGTAGTTCAGATGCTTCGGGAGCACGGCTGTGTCGGCAAGTTCGTCGAGTTCCATGGCTCAGGCCTAGCAAATCTCAGCCTCCCTGACAGGGCCACGATTGCCAATATGGCTCCTGAGTACGGGGCCACTTGCGGATTCTTCCCGGTAGATCAAGCGACTCTCGACTACATGCTGCTATCCGGTCGCGAGCCCACCCATGTAGAGAATGTCAAGAAGTATCTAGATGCCCAAGGCATGTTCCACACTGAAGCTACCCCTGCTCCTAAATTCACTTCCGACCTCTCCCTCGATCTATCTACTGTCGAACCATCACTAGCAGGGCCCAAGAGGCCTGAGGACAGAGTAGACCTGTCGGCGATGAAATCACACTGGCGCACCAGTCTCAATGCACCGGTTGGACATCAGGGGCACGGAGTGGATACATCTCGCAATGCAGTCAGTGCGCCGATAGAAGGGCGCGACTGCGAATTGAAGCATGGAGATATAGTGATTGCAGCGATTACCAGTTGTACCAACACCAGTAATCCCAGCGTAATGGTCGCTGCGGGCCTACTGGCTCGCAAGGCCAGAGAATTGGGACTTTCGATTAAGCCGTGGGTCAAGCCTAGCTTGGCTCCTGGAAGCAGAGTGGTGACCGAATACTTCGATGCCGCCGGTTTGACCGAAGACTTGGATGCACTCGGTTTCAGCGTGGTTGGATACGGATGCACCACCTGCATTGGAAACTCTGGACCTCTCGACCCAGAGATTGAGTCCGCAATAGAAGAGGCTGACTTAGTGGTAGGCAGTGTTCTATCTGGGAACCGGAATTTTGAGGGCAGGATTCATCAGAAAATCAAGGCCAACTATTTGGCTAGCCCACCTCTAGTTGTGGCTTATGCTCTGGCCGGCAATCTCGATATCGATTTCTCCTCTGATCCACTTGGACACACTCCTGACGGAAGCCCGGTGATGCTTTCCGATGTCTGGCCAAGCGATGACGAAATCCATTCGACTGTAAAGAGCACCATCGGCCCAGAGATGTTCACCGATCGATATTCCGATGTGCTTAGCGAGCCTCGTTGGGATGCCATCCCTAGTAAGACAGGCTCGCTGTTTGAGTGGGAGGAGGAATCTACCTATGTCCGACTACCTTCATTCCTAGAGGGAATCAAGCGTGAGCCAGAACCAATCGAACCAATCGAGGGTGCTAGAGTACTGGTCAAGGTTGGCGACTCTGTAACCACGGATCACATCAGCCCAGCCGGCGCCTTCCCGCACCACGGGCCGGCCGGCCAGTATCTCATCTCAAGAGGAGTAGAGCCGAGGGACTTCAACTCGTTCGGCAGTCGCCGAGGAAATCACGAGGTGATGGTCAGAGGAACCTTCGCTAACATCCGCATGAGAAACCAGATTGCACCCGGAACTGAGGGCGGCTTCACTACTCACTTTCCTACCGGAGAAGTCACTTCAATCTACGAGGCCAGCACCCGATATCAAGCAGACCATACTCCTCTGATTGTCCTAGCCGGCTCGCAATATGGAACAGGCAGCAGCAGGGACTGGGCTGCGAAGGGGACACTGCTACTCGGGGTCAAAGCAGTAATCTCCAGTTCCTTCGAGAGAATCCACAGATCAAACCTAGTTGGAATGGGTGTTCTTCCACTGACTTTCGCAGAAGGTGAGAGTGCAGATAGCTTGGGGCTGGATGGCACCGAGTCGTTCGATATTCCTGCCAGTGCAGAACTAGAGCCTATGTCCTCGATTACAGTCACTGCTACAAGGGCTGACGGCAAACAAGTCCATTTCGATACCGTGGTCAGGCTGGACACTCCTGTCGAAGTCGAGTACTACCGTAATGGTGGGATTCTACCAGCGGTGCTGAGGAATCTGGCCGAAGCATGAAAGCCGCTAGTCTTGCGCAAGGGTACAAGGGTGCTGAAATGGAAATGCGCGGCACTGTCAGATTCAGATTCCGTTCGACCGAGTATGACGTCGATGTCCTTCTCGAGGGCGAGGCCCGATGGGTCGAGAATATGAGGCAAGAAATCGGACTATCAGGTGATGTCGGAGTTCTACAGCCACTGGCAGCCAGACTCGTCGACCCAGATCAGAAAGAGCCCGAGTCAGCGGTCGGCGATTTTGAGACCGATACTCCGCCAGCATCTGAGGACGAGGCAATGCTGCCGGGCCCCACTCCGGACCCTTCCAGAATCCCCTCTGTAGTGAGAAAAATCGGTGAGTTCAATCTCGAAACTAGTATGGCTGAACTCGGTGGCAGAAAAAGCAGTGAGCCGGACATGGAAGCAATCTGCGAGATTTTAGACGAGTTAGAGGAGGAAGTCGAACCTCTGAATGACACGCTATCGGGAGATCCACTTGCAGAGGCATGGATTCAGTTANTGCTCACTTTGGTNGTNAGAGAGCANGGCCACACNTCTCTNCCNCTCAGCTCAATNGAGATGGCTCTNGGNGAANGNCTNAANCGNGANNCNGCNGANNTGNAGATATTCCTAGANAGACTCTGGNTGATGGGNNGNNTNGAGAGAATNNATGGNGGNGCNGAGACNGAATACTCNCCNAATCCNAGTTGGATGCAGTCNACTTGAGACNANACAGAATNNACNTGATTNNCTANTCAACCCCAAAGGGGTTGCTAAACTCATCGGGGGCGAAGGCATAAGAGANGGCCGAAACTCGGAGGGAGCATGTTGCATACGTCTGAGTCTGCCCTAAACCGAAACAAAGAGGCCCGCAGAGCCCTGATGCTGGTCATGCTGATGTTGACCTCCCTGATGGTATCACTAGTGCCAGCAGTGAGCGCTTCACACATCACCCAGTACGCTGTACAGAGAGATCCATCACACCTATCTGTAGGTGATCTGAACTGCGATGGTCACAATGACATTGTCGCGGTTAGCGAGATGGGTCACTTCATCACTGTCCTATACAACGATGGCTCAGGCAACTTCGCGGATAGACAGGATGTATTCATCTCAAACAATGCCTCTCAGCGGGCTGGCTTCGTTGATACTGCAAACTCTGTCGACGTTGAGGTCGCGGACATCGACGGAGACGACGTGAACGATTTGGTGTATTATCAGGAAAACATCAGATTCGTCGGTGAGAGCTTCGTGCGACCGGGCAACCTCACTACGATGTGGGGAGACTGCTCCGAGCGGGTGAATCAGTGGGATAACACCGAGATTACTGTATCCAACCCATATCACATAGGTATGGAGGTTGGAGACATCGACGAAGACGACAATGACGACATCATTCTGATTACCATGGATGCCACTGCAACTAATCAGTACATCCAGGTCTACAGAGGTACTGATCCATCACTGCTAACCAATCAGCAATCCATACCAGTCCCTCTAACTAATGGGATGTATATGGAAATCCGGCTTGGTCACTGGGGCGAGACCGTACAGGGTAGCGGTTTGCCTGGTGGCAGCCTTGGTGACTGTGAGGACTTGGATCTTTGGCTCCTCAGAACCCCGCCTTACAACACCGGCGTCGGAACATCAGTCGGACACTATGACAACATGACCGTCTTGGAGTTCGACTGTTTGACCAAGACCTACCCCAACCCACTTGACGCAACAGCCCAGGGAATCCACGAATTCAAGCTCGACGCTGAGCACAACTACCCGCTATACGGGATGGATATCGCCGACACCGATGACGACGGCGAAATCGACATGATTGCAGCTGTCGACGGAATCACCGGCAATATCTCGTACGCTACAAGATCGGGAACCAGTTGGAACACCCAGAATTACGTTTTCTTGGGAGACTATCTGGGCGCCGACATAACAATCGTCGATGTGAATCAAGACGGCGAGGTAGACTTCTTTGTGCCGACTGAGTTGACTCTGACAAGGGTCCAGGACTCATCCGCGCAGAACCAGACCTATCTATTGCTGGACAACTTGAGGGAAATCAACTCGGTTGAAATCGTCCTAGCCAACCCGAACGGGCCCGGCTACCTGTCCTCACTATCGTTTGATGTAGGACGCAGACCAACCATGGCTATCCCAGGGCAACTGGCAGGCGGAGAAAACAGCGCATACGAGATAATCATCGGACAGAAGGACTACTCCTACAGATTCGCTAACAATGCGATGTGGCTCGACACTCAAGGTTGGGCGGGCGCTGGAGACTTCCTTTCAGTACTGACTCTCGATAATGAGGACGTCGGCATTACAGGAGTTACAATCGCCCCTGCTGCATACAATCCTTCTACTGGCCAAGCCGAAATTGGTGAGGGAACTAGATGGGTCAACGTGACTGTGAAGAATACAGGTTTGAATCCCCTGAGTGGCTCAATAGACGTCGACTTAGAGGTCAAGGAGGTTCTCGGAGGGACTGACACAGTTGTTTACTCGAACGACTTTGAGGGCAACGAGGATACTAGTAATTGCGCCAACTGCGCATTCTCCAAGCACTCATACACAGGTATGTATGGCGCTGGGGCATCCTCATGGCATATCGAAACAAACTCCACAGCTGATACACAAAACGTCTCTTGGTACGAGGCCGACAACAACCCGACGAACTACTACTGGGCAGGCATCGACTACAACGGTAACAACGAGAGTGACTCGGGATACTACAACAACATGGACGAGGCACTAATCCTAGAGAATGTCGACCTGACCGGCGCCGATGCGGCGTACATGGACATATCCGTAATGTGCACTTCCGCATTCTTCGAACTATACCTAGCAGAGCAGTATTCAGTAGTAGAGAGGTGGCTATACGAAGACTCCTGTGGAATCGAAGTATGGAGCGACGGCAACGGATGGGAGTCCGTATTCTTCAACGGAGGCTGGGACAATGAGCGCTTCTTCCGAATCCTAGCACAAGGTGTCGACCCCGAGTACAATACCTACAATGGAAACTTCTACTCCAACACCGCAACTGGCTGGATTAACTATACCGAGGGCGGTGGAACCTCTGATGATCTGAACGAGTTGGAGTCAATCGATCTAACTCCCTACGCTGGACAGGTAATCGACATCAGGTTCCGCTTCCGAAGCGGTCTGATGGGATCGGTAGGTCCCGCGGGCTCTTCTCAGGACACAGGACTCGATGGCTTCGCCTTCGACAATATCACCATCAGGAAGAGAGACGTAACCTTCGGAACCTCCGAGACCGTCAGTCAGACACTGAACTTCAACAACTTCGCTGCCGGAGCTTCCGAGGAAGTCAGCCTGACCGCCGACTTCATTGACAATACTACATACTACGTCAAGACCGAGTTGACCAACCCGACCGGCTTTACCAACATGGATGATCTGAACGACGAGATCAAGTTCCAGTTGACTGTGAATAACCTGTTCGACCCATGCTTGTCCGAGGAGCACTGGATGGATCTAGAGAACGGTGTGCGATATGCATCAGGAGACCGTGAAATCAGAGTCAAGGCGGAGAACTGTGGAAACACTGTGACGGACTTCCAATTGGAGGCTTTCATCCAAAATGCCGAACCAGATTTGGTCGCAATTGAGGATTTCTCTGGAGTAGATCCAATTTGGACAGATGACGAAAATCTCAACGGCAGCCGACTTGATGATTCGACTGGCTCCAATGACATGCTGCCTCAGAACGTTGGCATATTCAACAGCCACGCCTACTGGCTGGGCCACCCCAGTGACGGCTACGGCGACAACTGGAACGAGACCATGACCCTCGATCCGATTCCAGTAGCAGCTTCTGGAGCCGATTTCACCTACCTAACATTCGATTACTATGCTGAGGGAGATTACCTCAAGGACAGCGGTGGAAACATCCTCGCTATCCGAGACGCAGCCAATCTAGAGATTACTTGGACTAAGGACGGCGAGTATTTCGAGGGAGTAGTCTACGGAACCTGGACCGATCTTAATGAGAATGGCATTCAGAATACCAACCCAGATGACCCCAATTTCCATCGCTGTGAGGATTTCGACCTGAATGGATATGATGAGGTCGAGTACTTCGGTGATCACTCTGACAATATCAACTCGGTTGTGTGGTTCGACTCAGAGAATATACTGAAGTCTGTCACAGTCGACATGACTCACATAGTTATTCTCAATCGCACCAGCGCCGATACCTCCGAGTGGAGGGATGAGTGCACTACTATGACCGGCTCCGAAGTCACTCTAACTTGGAGATTCCAGTCCAATGATGATGGCGTCAATGGCAACGCTGGCCTAGCTGGCTTCGCAATAGACAATATCAGAGTAGAACAGTTTACTTTCGAGGACGACGGCTCATACACCGTCGATGTGAATGGCTTGGACGCATCCGAGAAGGAGATTGTAACACTCGGTACTCACGACTTCCAGAGTGGAATCTACAAGATCGACGTGACTACTATCTTCGACAACTCCAATCCACTAACCGCATGGTACAACGAATCTGAGGTCAATACTGCAAACAACCACTCTTCGATTATCTTCAGCATCGCTAGTGCAGACATCACTCTGCTACAGCCCGATGTTCTAGAGTGTGTGTCCGACATCACCTTTGAGTGCGTATACTCGACTAACCCAGGAGGAGCTTCCGCTCATGACTTCGCCGTTCCTCTACTGAACGGAGTCATTGCTGGAGAGTACACATTGACGATGAAGATTGTAGACTTGGATACAGGACAGACAGTATACGAGGAATCCAGTGAGAACGGTCCGTTCGATCTAGCACCTCATCAGAGAGGGCAGGCTAACTGGACAGCCCCATACAGTTCGTGGTATGATGGCCACACCTACAACATCAGTTTCAGCGCTCAGATTGCTCAAGAGAACGGCTCCCTAGAGCCATCGGGTAACGACCGCTTCTTCGAGATATTGTTCTATGACAACATAGACGTCGCTATCCTGTCGAATCCGACTGACCAGAACCGTCTGCAGAGCGTCAAGAAAGACCTCGAGGCAATGGGTATGACATACACCCAGTTGCGCATGCAGAACTGGGACACTTACGGCACCCCTGACTGGGTTGAGCATTACAACAAGGTCCTCCTGCCTTGGCAGACTGACTACAACGTCTACTACGGCGACTACTATCAGATGCTTGATCAGACCAGAGAGAGTGACGGACTCAGCCTCACTGAGACTCTCGAGGACTACATGACCGGTGGAGGGACTGTTCAGATGCACCTAGGCCCGTACCGCAACGAGTACCAGCCAAACAGGCTACCGTTCGGAATGGACATAGCTATGAGGAACCAAGTCAACTTCACCATGGATAACAGAATCCTGCACACCAACATCACCATCGTCGATCAGTTCCATCCAATTCTGAGTAATGTCGATCCAATCGCATTCAGCGGAATCAACGGCGGATCTCACGTAGCGCTGGCAGGTCTGGACACGGCTCAAGTGCAGTTGACACAGATTCCACAGGTCTGTGGAGGCCGCATCAGTGACCCGACCGGAACCTTCCACACTTTGATTCGAGACTCAGACTACGAATCTCAGTCTCTNCTATCNTTGTGTAACAGAGGTGCGGGCGGGTTGATTGTGACCACCATCGACGTAGAGAATCCTAGCGTATCCGAGGAGTTCGGAGGGTCTACAATACCCATACTTTCCAACATGCTCGCATACCATCANACACCTTACCCGGTAGACTTTGGAATAGCTGGAGAGAGCTTTGAGCTGACCATCAATGGAGAGACTCAATCTATTGATCCTATAACNGGAGCGTACACGACGAAGTACATCAAGAGCANCTCCGATCTTGACTTCAATTTCGTTACCACGGTCGGGGGTATCGTCGCAGACTGGACTCTTGAGTCAGGTAACAATGACTCCGTCACAGGATGGGACGGCATGGTAATCGATGCTGGCGAGTATAGTCACACTCAGCAACTCGACCCATCAATCCCTACTCTCGGTAGTTTCTGTGTAGGAGACTCNACCTCAGATACCAACTGCAGAATCGGAGCCGAGTGGCTACTGACACTATACCTGCACGACGACGACGGACACACTCGAATGACATACATTCGCTTAGTCACAGACGACACTCTCGCTGACGAGTTCAGACCGTTGGCNGANGCCATCATGGTAGATGACGCNACNAGTAGCGAATATGTCACTCTAGACGGNACGAAGACNGTCGCAGGAGTTGACTGGCCAATCTACAGGGCCAGACTNTCTGACACCGGGGATNTGAGCATCTCGTTCGACGCAAGCGCGAGCTACGATCCNGATGCCCCAGAAGGGTCNACGGGAATCGAACTCTACGAGTGGAAGGTCTTCTTCGACTATCCATGGGANAGTTCGGACCCAACNCTNGAAGGACACGTGTTCCANATTCCAGCAGCTGCTGGAGGNGAGGATTGGACGTATGTATTCCGAAACCTTACTGCGAGCACTGACGGCAATCTCGAGAACGAGATTAGAGTCGAGCTAATCGTATACGACAAGGCAGGCAAGCAGAGTGAGAAGCACAGGATGTACTTCATCGTCGTTGGTGAGGACTTCGGTGATGACGAACCTATCGTNCAATTCAGTAATCCGGGCCCGAATGANAACCAGAAGGACTCGTTGGTGACGATTTCAGGTACTTTGGTTTCGGGCGCTGAGAACAGCGATGTAGTAATCGAAGTCGCTCTAACAGAAGCCGTGCTGGATTACACTCCGACACAGAAGGCGACACAGAAGTCGATTGGCAAGTTCAATGCCACCGAGCCTCTGGCCGACGGCCAGCAGTTCACAATGACGTTGGATATTTCTGATCTCTATCAGGAGGTNGGTATCGCAGCCACGATTTATGTCAGGATTATCGAGGGCGATGGCAGTAGATACGACATCTCTCAGGAAATAGGAATCACATTGGTGCCNGTCATTCCTGATGATGGCCCTGATGAGGAAGGAGACAGCTCGAACATGCTAATATTCGCGGGTGCCGGTATACTAGTNCTGGTTCTCGTAGTGGTTGTCACCATGACCATGCGTGGTCGAGGCAAGGACGACTCCACCACCGATACCGTCGAGCAGTTCGGCGGCGTCGAGGAGATGGATCCAGTAGAGGCCTATGTCCAGCAGATGGTTGCTTCAGGATACGACGAGCAGACTGCGAGGACCTATGCCGAGCAGTACTATGCATCGTACTACGAACAGCAACGCAAGGGCGGCGGCTGACCCCATTTAGGCCCATAGACGCAACTTGAAGTGCTTGAATATCGGGCGGTAGCCATGGACGTATCCGGACACAGCACCGTGGCCGACCNNTCTCTNTCAGNCNCCGGNGAAAAGAAGGTAGCATGGGCTCGTAGTAGGATGCCTGCTCTAGCNGCTCTNCGCGANNCGGCTGANCGCGACCTACCACTGAATGGACAGAGAGTNGCNGGATGNCTNCATGTCACCAAGGAGACNGCAGTACTGATTGAGACGATTTCAGCGGCAGGNGCTGAGATTAGNTGGTCTGGATGCAACCCNCTTTCGACTCAGGATGAGGNAGCCGNNTGGCTGGCGAGCGAAGGTTACGGAGTNCACGCTTGNCACGGCCAGNCCACNGAGGACTTCTACAGGTGNATTGACCGAACACTGGACTTCAAGCCGACGCTTACTCTCGATGATGGAGCCGACCTAATCTATCGCGTACACAGCTCCTTCCCAGAACATGCAGAAGGAATTATTGGAGGGACTGAAGAGACCACTACTGGGGTTCACCGACTGAGAGCGATGGCAGATGCTGGAGAGTTGCTGTATCCAGTAATTGCAGTCAACGATGCTGAAACGAAGTGGGACTTCGACAATGTCCACGGCACAGGTCAGTCGACTATAGACGGAATCATTAGGGCGACCAGCGTACTTCTAGCGGGCAAGGACTTCGTCATCGCCGGCTACGGACACTGCGGCAGAGGCCTAGCAGTTAGAGCGCGTGGAATGGGCGCCAATGTGATTGTCACTGAGATTAACCCAATCGCTGCATTGAGGGCAGTAATGGACGGTTTCAGGGTGATGCGAATGGATGAAGCCGCGACAATCGGAGACATCTTCTGCACCGCCACAGGAATGAAGGACGTTATTGTAAGCAGACACTTCGACTCAATGAAGGATGGAGCCATTGTCTGTAATACTGGTCACTATGACTGCGAAATCAATATCTCCGACTTGGAGAATGCATCCACAGCTTCCGCTGAGATTAGAGAGAACAATGAGGCATTTGAGTTGAAAGACGGGCGCACGATTCACCTTCTTGCCAGAGGCAGGCTGGTCAATCTAGCAGCAGCAGAAGGCCATCCCAGTGAGGTGATGGACATGTCATTTGCAAATCAATTCCTAGCTCTATGCAGACTAGCTGCGGAAGGAAGAGATTACGAGAACACGGTCTATGATATCAGCCCTGAGCAGGATGCTGAACTGGCTGCCCTCAAACTTCAAACTGCTGGATTCTCAATCGATCAGCTGACTCCAGAGCAGATGGCTTACCTTACTGACTTCAGTGCTGGAACTTAATCATCCAGAGGCTCCAACTCTTCTGAGTCGGACCACCACTCTTCAGATTCCTCAGAGGAATTCTCCAGTGCTTTGATTTCAGGGAGTTCAGGCTTCCACCTGATTTGCAGCTTATCTCCACCCTCCACAATCAACTCTAATCGCTCAGCCAATGCTGGCATCCGGTTCGAAATCATCGCATTGTACAACTTGCTGTATCTGATTTCCTCAGGAATGCAGACCTTCCCTGAAGTAGTCTCGTAGTCAATTGCGCGATCTAAATCCAAGGCATGCCTATTCAGTTTGTGTAGCAGACCAGATGCCAGTCTGGTGATGGTCATGAAACAGGCTAGAATGAATACGAACACAAGCAGAAAGCCCCAGGTCGTACCTCCAACCATTGTCATCACGACAGTACCCAGAAGGAATACGATTGGAGCAACGAAGGTAATCAGGAAGAAGGTCGGAGAAATCGGTTTACGCTTCTTCATATTTCCAATAATTTTCCAGCGCGGATGCTTTGGGTTTTGAGGCCTAAAAATCTCATCCTCTTCCATCTTAGCAGCCCTAGAGACCATCCTGTTGACAGCTTCCATCTGAGCCAGTTGCTCACTACTGGTGGTCTCCATGCCCTCGCTGTATAACTGCTCGAGAAGAGTGGCGCACTCATCGTACAGACCCATCCTGACTAGGATGCCAATCTGTTCGATTATGGGTGCTACTTCGTAGGGCGCAAACTCCCTCCTCTGCTGCCACCAGGCCAATCCCTGCTCAAGCATTCCCAGATGGTCGATAAGCAGAACCCCGCCCAACTTCCAAGGGTCAAATGGCTCTGGGTCAAGCTCGACGACATTGCGCAGTGCAGCCATTGATTTGGCAGCCTGACTCAGGTCTGGCATCTGCTGGCGCCCCTTGCTTTCGGGAGGAAGGGACCAACGAGCTACCCCCATCCATCCATCTGTGTGTTTGGGGTCCATTTCGACCACACTTTTTGCAGCCTCTAGAGCTCCCGCCCTGTCACCACTATCTTCGGCTTCCAAGGCGTCGAGCCAGACCATCTCGGCAGTATCGGCCATATCGGATGCTACGGCTTCAGATGCATGAATGCTCGGGTTGCTTAACGACCCCTTCCTTTTCCTCTTCCTCTTTTATGCGGCTTCCAATTGTCTCTAGGGTTAGGTCTACGTTGCCTCCCCTTAGTTTTCCTCGACCCCTTTCCTTCAACCGGCTTTCGAGTATCACAGCGATTACACACTTCTCTCTTAGCGAAATTGTGATTGTTGCATTTTGGACAATTCCAGTCACCAGGTTTCATATTCGAGTCTCTGAAACCGCCTGATCCACCTGGCCTATGTCCACGAGAATCCCTGCCCTTGCCAACAACTTTTGGTTTAGGCTGTTCACATCCAGTGCGATTACAGACTTTCTTATTTGCAAAATTGTGATTTTTACACTTCGGACAAACCCAATCACCGGACTTCATTCTAGAGTTTCCAGGATTTTTTGACCAATCCTTCTTACCTCTGTGGGAATTCATTGGTCTGCGTTTGGAACTGTCTCTCCTATGACGAGGAGCAATCTCGACTGGAGAACCTATGGCCTTTGAGCCATCGATGCCATTAGCTAGAGGGAATAGGTGGATAAGAGGTTCATCTGCAGGGCCTAGAACAGTCTCTACCTTGCCGAGAGACTTTCCTCCGACTATACACAGCTTCGCTCCCAGCCTAGGTGCCTTGCCTTCAAACGAGACTAATAGGCCCCCTTCATGGGACTCTTTCGATACTCTCCCTTCGAAACTCATGCCTCAGTCGCGACGCATTCCATACATGAGTGCTGCGACCACGGCTACCAGCACCAAAGGCAGACCTGCTGCAGGGAGAAGCCCACGATCCTCCTCTACACTGGGAGGAGGAGAAACCTCCTCGACCTCAAATAGATGAGAGTTGTTCACGGTCTGAGAGACCTGTGAGCATTTGCCCGAGGAATCGCATCCCTCGACGACAACTACATGCTCGCCCTCGGTCCAAAGTCGGAAGTCGATAGAGGGAGTAGCCCATGAGTTTCCTGTTGAGCTGACTGACCCGGTATTCGACCCATCAATCGACATGCTGAACGAGACCTCCTCGCCATCGGGGTCGCTGTACTGCCCTTGCATCGACCACTCTTCCCCGTCCCACTCGGAACCNGTCACCGTAAGCAGNGGAGGCGAACTNTCNTTGACCANATCNATATCATAGATATGCACCATTGAGTNGACATTNGAACTTCCTGCTATACTTACCCAGACATCCACTTTTCCAGGTACNATGTTGGATGCAGANAGATCNACTACTGCTTCCTGGGTGAAGGTGACGGATGTGGAGGGGGATGTCTGACCATCCTGAATCAGAGCCAACTCTAGTTGCAACTCTGGCCATTCGAAGGTTGGAGTGATGGAAATTGAGTGAGGGTCGGACAGAGTCATCTCGGAGGTTCCGATAGAGAATGGGACGCCTAGATTCCATACTCTCTGGCCAGAACTCTGACCTGCAGAATCGACTGCTTCGCAAGTAACTTCTCCGGGACTTCCTCGCGGAATCTCGGCCCACCATGAACGGTCAGCAACCTCGCTCAGTTGCAGCGAGGAGGCCCCAGTGCATCGGATTTCCAATTGAGTCACGCTCCCCTCATCTGTGAACCATAAGGAGACATCATCCCAGTCCGCCCAAACATGCTGACCTCCGCTAGGCATCGGGAACCAAGCACCATCAACTGGCGCTTGAACAGTCCAGACAGGGGGCTCATCGACCGGAATCGGCTCGGTGGTGAAATCGGCGAACAAATCCTCTCCTAATGGCCAATCTTCGAGTTCAGTATCTGGTAGAATCGTGAATCGCAGACTCCCGTCAGACTGCTCCTCCAGAGTGTAGGTGGAGGAACTATCGCCTAAGCAGGTTCCACGAATAGGGGCGGGAATAGTAGACTCCTCATCGAAGCTAACATCCCTACCTTCGCACTCTTCCCACATATCTAGGCGCAAATCAGGAGTGACTGGGAAGTTGAACTCCAGACTCGCTCTAGTCATGTTAGATGCGTTGAGGACTAGAGTGAACTGATTTCCATCAGTAATGCCCGGAATCTGCATAGTCGCATTCAACCAAAGCTGGACGCGACATTCGTCGACTCCATCTGAGGCAGGAATATTAGTATCGCAATCTCTATTCTCGTCAGGAGTGACTGGAACTTCCTCACAGTCGTTTCCGAAAGCGGATGTGCAGTCTCTGATTTCCGAGTGTCTAGGGGGTACGACATTGAACTCCTGTATCTCCACTCCGTCCTCTTCCCAACTTGTGTTCTTCCAACTAACTCCTTCACCTCCTCTGTGGTAGTCTCCATCTCTGATTCCTATTCGAGTCAGAGTGTGCTCTATGCACTCGCTGGCCAGTGCTCTGAAGATCTCACGCTCGTCCGTCGACAACCAACCATCCCCTCCGTCGTTCGGATCGATTTCAGCCATGAATTCGTCCATGGACAGCCTGATGTCATCTGCAAGAGATGCGTTTATCCAAGCCACTGCTCGAACCTCGGCAGACTGCCAACTCGGATTGATGTCGAAGACAAACTCCGCCTTGGTGTACTCAAACATGTCCTCGAAGGTGATTGAGCCGCATTGATCTTCCAATGAACCCCCGCCCCCAAGCTGCTCCATTTTCCTATCGTCTTCTCTCAAATAACCAGCCTCATCGTGATTATTCATCGAAGAACTGAGAATTGATATCATGATGACAACTGCCATAGTGACCCCAAATCGCAACCTCATCACTCTCACCTAGCGCAAGTCAGCATGATGATACTATCGTCCTTTGGCTTGGGTATTTTTCAAAACAAACTCATTAATGTGGGTATCCTCGGAAAACTGGGGTGAATTGTTGAAGAATCTTGGCCATAGATTGGGCGGATCTGGAACTCTACAGGAGAATACTATCCAGTCTCTGAAAGATTCTATTGAAAACTCGGTTTTCAATCATCGAGATTTTAGATATTGGGAGTTTGATATTCATGAATCAGCCGACTCTAAGATATTCGTTTTCCACGATGATGAGATTGAGGTGGATGGTAATTTACACATTCTAAAAGAGTTGAAACTCACTGAAATAAAAGAGCTTGGTAAATCCTTGGAAATTACCATCCCAACTCTTGCCGAGGTATTGGAAATATTGGATGAAAGGACAGAGAAAGTCATGATTGAAGTGAAAAATCTGATTTCCGAAGAAGGCAGGAAGAAACTAGTAGAAAGTGTTGAAGAAAATAAGAATTACACATTAATGGCAACTCCTGTTAGATTCGAAAAATCATTCCCAAAGAACTCCAGAGAAATGTGGCACTCTAGGTTACGGGAATCGAACACCAAGTTAGTCCAAGTCAGGAGACACCGAGTGAATCTTTTTGCTGCCTCGAAATCAAGACTTCTTTGGGTTCTAGCCAAGCAAAAATGGCTTCCGTTTCTTTAGATTTAGGGCTCCCTAAATATTTTAATCAGTATCGTTTGCGAGGCTGCATGAACCGCGTTAGAGAATTTCTATCGGCTAAGGAAAATTGGACATACATTGCAGCAGGAATGGTAATCATTGCATCTACTCTGTATTTCATTTTCGATGTTAATTATGATCGGTGCGATGACGATGAAAACTGTCTAGTTGTAGCTTATGAGGTTAAGGACACGTACCTCATTTGGGACAACAACCCTCAGCATCTAGCAGATAGGCTAAGTGAACTATTGGACATGGATGTAGAGATTTATGCGGTTGCCGATGAGGCAGCTACAATTGAGGCGATCGACAAGGGTAATGCGGATATCGGGTTCGTCGATGGGGCTGCAGCATGGCTGGCCTGGGAAGTGTATGGGCTGGATGTTCTGGCAGCCGAGCACAAGGCCGATGGAAGGACCTACTACAATGCAGCTGCTTGGGTTAGAGCTGATTCTGAAATGGCAGCAGCATATCTGGACGATGATCCCGAAACAGATCCATTTGCTCTAATGGAGGGCAAGACATCTTGCCACACTGGGTGGCTCAAGAGCGCGGGTATGCTAATTCCCATGGGCTACTTGATTGGAAACGGATACGCGGAGGTCATTGGAGACCCAAATGACATCGACTCTCTTAGGGCGACTGTGACCAATTTCTTCTCAGAAGACTCCAGTATTCCCGAGGGAGGCACTCCTTACTCTTCTTACAAAGGAGCCCTAAGGTGTATGATGGATGGAACAGGAGATATCGCTTTGGTAAAAGATACCGTTTACGATAGCTACTGCACTGGTTCAGATGCTAATGATTGGTGTTTAGACAGAGATGATGTAGTAATGCTACCTGCATTCGGACAAGCACCTAGTCATCCAGTACTTTACAATCCAGAATATATGGATGAATCAACAGTTTTAGCAGTTCAGAATGCTCTAGTGGTACTGGATGATGATGATGAAGGAAGGGAGATTCTAAGGGACCTTCTGAATACCGAGGGCATGTCCATAGCAAATGCCGAAGATCATCTCGGAACATATGCAGCAGCAGTTTCAAATGTACCGGGGATACAGGCTTACTTCTCCTGATCATGATGCGCGCTCTGGTTGTTTCACTGTTGATTGTAGTTCCTTCAGCCCTAGGTGGATGCCTTTCTGATGACTCCGAAGAATTCAGTTGGCCAGATGTCATCATTTCCGATTGCAATATCCTCGAAGAATATGACTTAGAATGTATAGAATATCTCAATGGTTTATTGAATCCAATTTTATCAATAGAGCACCCTAACTTACCGGAGTTATGGATTATTGATCTGAATGGCTTCATCATTTCTTGGTCAACAGATTCCAATTTTGATGCAAATAATCCCGGTACAACAGTTGCCGATTTGGGCTCATTGATTGGAAGATGTCATATGGAGCAAGGACTACTCGGATTTGCCTTTGATTACGATTTTGAAAACTCAAACAAAGTCCTTCTTTCGTACATAGAGTCGGGGCCATGCGATGGCCCAAACCAGTCAAATCTGATTCTAGCATATGCTACCATTGATGCACAGGGTAAAATGGATTCAGAATCTATTACCACATTAATGGAAATTGAACAACCATATCGCAATCACAATGGAGGGCATATAGTTTCAATCGGAGAAGGAGAATATCTCTGGGGGATAGGAGATGGAGGAAGTGCTAACGATCCGGAGGGAAACGGTCAGGATGACTCAACGAAACTAGGTACAATCCTACTCTTTTCCTTTGAGGGGGACCAAATTTCTCCTTCTTCTTCAATTTCATCACCAGGTGAAGATCCATACATCCTACATTATGGATTGAGGAATCCTTGGAGATTCGATGTAGACGCTGAGAATAGGCTTTGGATTTCGGACGTAGGTCAGAATTGTTGGGAGGAAGTAAATCTAGTCCCAATGTTTGAATCCACAAACTTCGGTTGGGCAGAAATGGAGGGACCACAGCCCTTTGAAGCCGGGGGAGGTTGCGAATCCAACAACTCAATTTCATCTCCAGAACTTGTCCATGCATATTCACATAATAATGGGAACTGCTCTATTACTGGAGGATTCTGGATGGACTGGGGCCCAGAGTCTCTGCTAGAATCTTACATCTACGGTGATTTTTGTTCTGGTTCGATGTGGTCAATTAGCGACACAAATGGTGTTTGGGAAAATAATTACCTAGGTTCGGTGGGAAAAATGATTGTCGGTTTTGGTAAAGGCCATTCTGATCAATTGATTATTTTTGGATGGGATGGATCAATCATAGAACTCAGAGAAAAGAACTCCGAATTGTGAACAAAAATTCGATTATTTTTTTTGCAGTTTAGGGCGACCTAAACTTGATAAATAGAATGTCAATCCGAAGGTTTAGGGAGACCTAAAAATGACTAAGAAGACGACTACAATGTTGATTACAATGCTTCTATGCACATCTGTTTTGGCAGGATGCATGAGTGAAGATGAGATTGAATTAGATGGAGAGGATGGAGGTTACGAATACGCTTCAAATGTCGACAACCACCGAATGCTGATGGGCGATGTCTGTGACATCAAAGATCTATCTGGCGCATACGATTGGGAAGGGGTGAAGGACATCTATGAAAACGGAGAACACGCGGAGAAGTCCGACGGATCCTACAGGACTCTGGAAGGCTTTGCATCCGCTTCCGGCAAGAACCACGCCTACGACGCATACTATTATGCAGACGGCTCATGGGATGACTTCGTATCCGCAGCTATAGGCGGAACCGGCGCATTTGCTGGCGAGTCCGATACCGTAAGAGACCAGGCTGTAGAGAAGGGAATTCAGAACGGTGTAATGACGGCATACGCGATTCACGAGCTTAACGCTGCCATAATCAAGGCTGAGGCAGGAAACTGGGGCCCTGACGATGCACAGCACGCTTGGGATGAGGGATGGGCTTTCTACCACGGTCCAGATGATGCAGACGCAGACTACGACGGATGCGGGCCATTCGCAACCGCAGCAAAGAGAGGTGGAAACTTCGGGACTGGAGATGCGACCAACATCGCTACTCTAGCAGCAATGAACGATGGACTCACAGCATTGAAGAATGAAGACATGCAAGGAGTAATCGACGCACGCGACGAAGTTCTGAAGAACGTGGTAATCGTTTACTCACAGGCTTCCGTAAGGTACGCATCGAAGATGACGGACGACCTAGCCGCTGGAGATACCGCAGACTATGACAAGCACCAGGTAGAGGG
>PAYF01000003.1 GCA_002714745.1 Methanobacteriota archaeon
GAGAAAGTAGAGCAGTATCTGAGAGACCGAGTATCGAGTAGCGCCAGCAGGAAGTACTCAGGCCAGTCTCATAGCAATGGCTTGTTTGATCTCGATTGCCCCTGGGGCTGGAAGGATCCCAGAAACGGCCCAGCACTACCATTCTGGACCTCTATCTGGCCTGAGATGAGGATAATCCACGTCGTCCGTCACGGGGTTGATGTCGCAGCCAGTCTGCACACTCGGAGTAAGAGGAACTGGTCCGAGGACGTCAACAGATTCGAGAGGTGGTTGCCATTCTTCGGATGGAGGTCGAACAAGCCACCCATTAGGAGAGGGCAGAGGGCAGCGACCCTGTCGCACGCACTCGATTTCTGGGCCGAGCAGATGGCAATAGAGCAAACCGTCCTTGAAGGCAGAGAGAACATTCTAGCCATTCGCTACGAGGACCTACTGACTGACTCAGAACCTATTCTGAGACAAATTCTGGAACANATCTCGGTGCCGGCCGNCCCAGAACTCCTGAACCATCTTGAGGGAATGGTTGANTCAAGCCGTGCCTATGCATACAGAGGGGACGACAAACTGACCGATTTCGCTGAGCAGAACTCACAGACACTCCAGAGATTTGGGTACTGATCTCTATTCCCNTGGCATTACGCTATCTCCGACGCCCACATACAAGTCGAGATACGCCTATAACTCACAGTCTTGACAATCAAATGGTAAGATGCACATCCTTGTCTTGACACGTTCTACCCTCGCGCATGGTTTCGGGGGCTTCCAGAGGCAGTGCATGGACCTGTGCGAAGGCTTCGTCAAGCACGGCCATAAGGTGACAGTNATCACTACCCCGCACCCAGAGGGAGAAAAAGTCGAGACGCAGTCTGGTTTCACAGTGCATTATCTGACCCAGTCTCGCCCAAAGAAGCTCTCAGGGGCCTGGTTCAAGGAGTCTAGGAATCTCGTCGATGAGATTCACCAGAATACCCCTATTGATGTCATCCACAGCAATGAGTTCGCGGGATACGGTATCCTGTCTTGGGCCAAGAGGAACAACGTGCCCTTCGCTGTGGTCTGCCACGGCTCACTGAGGACCGAACTAATGTCCTTCTTGTCCTCTGCAGACAAGAGGCCGAGGTATTGGCACTGGCTTTTCCTGACTCCGGCATTCCTACTCAAGAGGTGCCTGATGTGGGAGATGCCAATGCGGAGAAAAGCATCCAGCATCATCCTCGTATCTCCAACCCTGGAGCGTGACTTCCGAGTTTTCTCGAAGGGCAAGGTCAAGGTCATAGAGAACGGGATTAAGCTCCCTGAGCGCCAAGAGTACGCATCCCAGGGCGACAAATTGCGACTTCTCTGCACCGGTCGGGCAGACAGCCAGAAAGGCTTCCAGCAGGCGATTAAGGCGACTTCAAAGATTGATGATCTCGACCTTCATCTGGATATCGTCGGAACCGGCCCTTACTTGGAGGATCTGAAACGTCTCGCCGACAAACTCGACCTGCACGACAAGGTGACTTTCCACGGAAGGGTCGACGACGACGAACTCTCGAGACTGTACTCATCAGCAGACATCTATCTCATCCCTACTCTGCGGCACGAGGGACTACCTCTGGCTCTTCTGGAGGCGATGGCTCACGGCCTGCCCACCATCTCATCTTACATCGGCGGGAATATGGACGTCATTACACACGAGAAGGACGGGCTGTTCATCGCTCCTGGAAGCCTAGATGAGCTCGTAGCTGCAATCAGGAGACTGGGCGCCGATGAGGATGAAAGAACTACCATCTCCAAGGCCGCGAGGGAGACTGCTGAGAGAAGATTCGACAGAGACAGGATGGTGCTGGAGACGATGGAGACACTGGCTTCGATTTCTGAACAATCCTGACTACCAGTCATCGCTCCATCCCATGGAACACCCCAACAATTCTTCCAACTTCTCTACCTTGGGGGCGAAATGTTCCGCGAGGCGCTCGCGTAGACGCAACTCTTCCTCGTCTGGTGTCTTAGCAATAGTGGAGTTGAGCACAGGAAAATCCCCAAGATCAACCATTGGCAANCCTAGNAACTCNAACAGCCCGGCCAGTACTTCCTCGGGACTATTGAACAGNTCTTCACTTCNAATGATATGAATCTGAGTCCGGTCGAAGAGCGANAACCAACGCTCNAANTGGGGGGCGTAATCTCCCCTTGTCGTGTATGAGAAGCGGTTGTGAGACTCCTCGTAAACCGAGGTACCNGAGGACAATCTNTCCTCCGTGNCGGCCAGTCTGCNCTNCTCCATNTCCCATGCNNTTTGGAAGTCAANCTCCTTCTCNGANCCATTCCTTCTCTCATGGCGGAAGTGAGAGAGTGCCCGGTCNACTGGATTGCGCANCAGCACTACNAGTCTCGCAGANGGAATAGCCTCATGGATGCGTGAGGGCACTTCAGGATGGAACANGTAGTAGGGAGTCCCTTCTCCNATNNCCATCTCGTACCCGAGCTCACGAGAACGACCCTCGACCCAACCCCGAGTTGGGAAGTGGGAACGGTACCAGTCTAGGCCCTGTTCCTGATAGTTGTCGAAGTAATGGATTTCCTTGGTCTTGGAGAGGTAGACTCCTGGATGCTTTCCCAAGTGCGAATGGATGCTAGTAGTCCCGGCCCTCTGGGCGCCCAGCAGAATCATATTTGGGAGAGCCCGCTTGTCTGCAGTAACCCTTCTTGGCCAGGTCAAAATGTCACGCCGCAGGCGCCCCCACATCGTCAGTGGAGGCATCTCTCGAGCGTCAGGACCCGGATTCCTCATGCCATCCCCGCCCAATCTAGGCGAGTTTTGGAAATAGTCGTGCCGCCCGACNCTGGAACAGATANCCACCAAAGTTCAAAACAATCCCTCCTACNCTTGGGTNGTGACATCCCGCAAGNCGACCATTNCNATTTTCTCNCTCATCTTCCTGTCGTGCTTCTCAGGGNTTGTAGTTGGCAATGATGCAGGCTCGGGCGGTGATGCGGGCGGCGGCCACCAGACTGCGGTTTGGCTGCATGAGGTAAACGNGACATACTATGGGAATCTGTCAGTNTCATCAAATGACTCGAACGACTACTACGGATTCAATATGTCCAGCGGCAATGGTATAGCAGCAGGACTCACCTCTCCTGTCGGTGCTGACTTCGACCTGATTCTATATGATCATACCAATAGCACCCTAGATGGTAGTTACAATGGCTCCTCGAGTAACTCCACATCCTATGACGANGTGTCCTCAAACGGGACGAACACTAGTGGGTCGGGAAATACGGTGTACCTCAGAGTGCAGAGGTATTCTGGATCGGGAACATACATCCTGCAGATATGGATATTCTCGGTCTCAATCACTGGCGGCGGCAACTCAAGCGGAGGNGGNAACTCAAGCGGAGGNGGCAACCCAGGGCTTAACCAAAACGACGCCAACACCGGAGGCGATGCATCAGATTCGCAATCCAACTCTACCCCCCTAAATTCAACCGATGCAACTTACTACGGATACGTTCACGAATTCTCCGATGAATACGATTGGTACAGTATCGCTATGCCNGCATATCACGCCATCAGCGCCCAAGTGTCTTGGGCCAACACGAGTGCCAGTATTCATCTCGAGTTGTTCGACCAGAATGGGAATACCCTCGACTATGGGTCAAACAGCAACCCCGTCTTCGCGAATAGCACCAACCACACAATCGGAAACACAACGGTAACNCTGTCCATTAGGGCTTCCTCCGGGGAGACTGGTTACACATTGAGTCTACAGTTCAGCAACATAGCCTCGGCTCCAGTGTANAATCAGGACGACGCTGGAACAGGGGCCGATGCCTCGAACAATTACTCCAGCCCAACTCCGCTATCCGTTTCTGTGAGTGGGGTAAACGGTACGGGAGGAACACACTTCACCGGCTGGCATTCCGTGGTGGGNGATCAAGACGACTACTACAGTGTCTATGTTCCTCCTGACTATGGCATAGCGATTGACCTCACCTCAAACGTCTCTGAAGTGCTCAGCTGGATTATGCTAATCAATTCGACCTCAGGTGGGTATATTGGTTGGTCTACAAACCAGCACGGAGAGCAAAACACCCACTCAAATGGCACAGACGTAGGAGGCCAGAACGTAACTCTCTGGATTGTTACCTTCAATGGATTGGGCTACTACAACTTCACCGTCTGGCTATTCTCTTTGGATGCGGATGGAGATGGTTGGAACGACGCTTCCGAGAACTCTTGTGGAACGAACCCGAATGACATCAACAGCGTACCATTGGATACTGATGGGGATGGGATATGCAATTCCCTAGATGACGATGATGATGGCGATGGTTACTCNGATTCAAATGACTCATTCCCATTAGACGACTCTGAATGGAGCGATATCGACTTCGACGGAATCGGCGATAACGCTGACGAGGATGATGATGGGGACGGATGGACGGATTTGCAGGAGGACTACTGTGGTACAGCCCACAATGACTCCGTATCATTTCCGAGAGATTTTGATCTAGACGGGATTTGCAACTCTCTAGATCCAGACGACGATAACGACGGCTACAATGACAGCAACGATCTATATCCCTTGGACCCCACTGAATGGGCAAACACAGATGGAGATTCACTAGGAAACAATGCAGATGAAGATGACGACAATGATGGGTGGAGTGATCTCGANGAGATTACATGCGGAAGCGACCCTCTGAGTGAGGTCAATGTTCCAGATGATGATGACGAGGACGGCATTTGTGATTTATTGGATTCAGATGCTGACGGGGACGGTGTACTCAACGATGATGACTTCGATTCATTGGACCGCTGTGTTTCAACTGACACTGATGGTGATGGGTTTCCTGATGATATTGTAGATCCTGCAAATTGTTACTGGCAATCCCAATATACACTTGACGATGATGATGACAATGATGGGTGGATTGACTCTGAAGACGCCTTCCCNCTAGATACGAATGAATGGCTAGACACCGATGGAGATACTATCGGAGACAATGCTGATGATGATGATGACAATGATGGNTGGTTCGATTCAGATGAGCTTGTGTGTGGCTCAGATCCGTTGTCTTCGGAGAGTTTGCCAGATGATTTTGATGGAGACTTCAGCTGTGACCNAATCGATTCTGATGATGATGCTGACGGAGTAGAAGATTCAGAGGATCAACTTCCGTTTGATGCTACTGAGTGGAATGACCTCGACATGGATGGTATCGGGGACAATGCAGATACCGACGATGATGGCGACGGTTGGGGCGACTTGGATGAGCCGAATTGCGGCACAGACCCTGCGGACCCAGACTCAACTCCGGTTGACTTCGACGGGGACTCGATNTGCGACCCAGTTGATAGTGACGATGACAATGATTTGGTGATTGATACCGATGATGACTTCCCATACGATTCAAGNGAGTCTAGGGACACTGATGGAGACGGCGTTGGGAACAATGCCGATACCGATGATGATGATGACAACTGGCCGGACAACTTTGAGGAAANCTGCCAGACCGACCCACTCTCAATCCTGTCTATCCCACTAGATACTGATGGNGACGGCTCCTGTGACCTGGTCGATGATGATGACGATAACGATGGTTGGGTCGATGATGACGATGCATTCCCACTCGATTCTTCGAGATGGGCCCAGTCCGANGACGGGTTGCCCATGATTGCCATAGCATCGGTNGNGGCCTTTGCAGCAGGTGCTGTTTTTGTCCTAATCANCCGCAGTAGACCCTGAAGCAGCCGATTCGGAATTGTCTTGAGCATCCCGCCATTCGCAGGGCTATGGTCGACCTGGCTTCATCGGTACTGGGGGGCTTCCAAGACTCCCTCGATGGTGCTTTTGGCGCTTCTGTAGGATGGGTTGCAGGACACCTGATTCTAGTCGGTGCCGTGGCGCTAGTNACACTCGCTATCAGGAACCGCGACCACATTGTAAACCAGTCCGGCTTCTCCAGAGATACTCTGGTGGACGTCGCGGCCACCGGCGCAGCTACCCTTTTCCTGTTCGCCATCTTCACCAACACTTTCGGATGGCCCCTAGCCCCCGCACTCGCCTTAGCTTTGGTTTCAGCGATGTCACTCAGGTGGCATGTTCTAATCGTCGAATGAGCGCCGCCTGCGNCGAATTACAACCACTGCGATAGCGAGCACTAGGACTAACGCGACCCCACCGATGATTATCGGGGCCTCCTCTTCGTAATCGCCGAAGATTGAGTTATTTCCAGTTAGTTCCAATGTACCGATGCCGACGCTCTTAGGCTCCACCATAAGATCAATCACATTGCTTGCTGGACACGAATTCGGAGCCGATTCGCCAGATTGTACTGCCACTATGCAACCTTCCCAATTAGATGCNAGGTTAGAGGGAGTTAGTATGGTGAACTGACAGTTCTCGGATGTTCCACCGTCAGGAATCAACACATCACAAACTACGCTCTGGTCAACGAAACCACTCGGCCATGATGAGGANCCCGATTTGTCAATCATCACCGCATCGTATGAGGTTGATGAATCCGTGTTGCTATCACACGTAATTGACACCGAGAAGGTCACTATCTGACCTGCCTCAACGGTGCCTCCACCTTGACCTATGCTATGGTCGCAGGTGGTGAACTCAGAGATTGTAACATCGATCTCATCGGAGGCGCTGGCCATGCCAGTAACTGGGATTCCAGCGGCAGTGGTGACCTCGGCAGAGACGTTGACAAGGTAGTCTCCAGCCTCATCGCTCTTCTGAGCAGTGACTGTAATCAGAACTGTCTCGGATTCGCCTGCAGCGATCTCCAGACTATCTTCGTAGGTACCATCTAGATCCTCGAACTCAACATCGATGCTAATTTCCTCGTCCCACANCGAATCATTCTCCACTTCACAGCTAATCAGCGTAGAACCGCTGGAAGAACCCGAGACATCTATTTTGACCGAATCAACGCATTCCAGAGTCACACTTGGAAGAACACCCTGTGCTGAAACAGTCGGAATCAGTGCCATAAGAGGCACCAGAAGGAGTAGCGAGGCCGCCACTACAACCCTCCTCGACATAATTTCGGCTACCGCTTCACTGGGATAGATATTCTCCATTCCACCGCCTAACCTGAGCGATTTGGTCACTCAAAGCATTCATGGCGACCCCTAGGGTCGCCCGAATCCATGAGTGAGGGCGCGGGCAAACCTCCAGTTGTCATAGTCAACCCAGAGACCACGGTCACAAGCGGTACCGAGGTGCAGGAGAAGCTGATTGTTGCAGCAAGGGTGTTCTCCGACCTGCTCAAGCCAACACTGGGACCTCGTGGCCTTGACAAGATGCTGTACAAGACCGACGGCAATACTGCCATCACAAATGATGGCGCCAAGATTGTCGCCGAACTCATGGTCAAGCATCCCGCTGCCAAGATGATGGTCTCGATGGGCAACTCGCAGGAGGAGACCTGCGGTGACGGAGTCACGACNACCATGCTTCTTTGCGGCGCCCTTCTCGAAGAAGCAAACAACCTGTTGCGCAAGGGATTGCACCCATTAACTCTCGTTGAAGGTTACAGACTGGGCCTTGCGGCATGCATCGAGCAGATGGATGCTGATACTTGCGAGGCATCTGAAGAGCGCCTTACATCGGTGGCCGAGACCGCACTGCGCGGCAAGGGTGCAGAGGCTGCTCTGGATCACTTCTCCTTGATTATCTCACAGGCTCTGAGCGTACTTGCCGAGAACCGTG
This sequence comes from Methanobacteriota archaeon, assembly GCA_002714745.1. GTDB lineage: Archaea > Thermoplasmatota > Poseidoniia > Poseidoniales > Thalassarchaeaceae > Thalassarchaeum. The sequence goes on from PAYF01000003.1 coordinate 7,716, forward strand.
ATGACGCAGGTGCCGAACATGTTGCTATGTTCAAGACCGGCACCGGTGGCCTGAGGGACTCGAGACTGATTCGAGGCGTGGTAGTCAATCGAAGGGTGTTGATGGACAGTTTGCCCAACCACCTTGAGGATGCCAATGTGGCGGTATTGGGTGGCGATCTGAAGATTCGCTCGATGACTAGGGACGCAGAAATCAAGATTACCAGCGCAGACCAATTGGACTCTTTCGTGGACGCAGAACGCTCTCGTAAGGATGCGATTGCCGAGGCAATAATTTCCAGTGGGGCAAGAGTACTACTCTGCTCTGGTGAGGTCGACCGCGACATATTGCACAGACTCTCAGACTCAGAGATTATCGCGGTCGGAGAACTAGATGAGTCTGAACTCAGAAACGCTGCAGAGGCGACAGGTGCCAACATTGTCAACTCAGTTCTCGATATTGAGAACGATGACCTAGGAGTGTGCGGCTCGCTGGACTGGGAGAGGAGGGAAGCCTCCGATCAGGTTGAGGACATCATCCGAATCGATGGATGCCCTAACCCACGAACTGTCACAATCGAGGTTGGTGGGGGTGGAGACACCGCTACTGAGGAGATAATCCGAGGTCTGCACGACTCCCTAAGAGCCACTTCCATTGCTCTGGCAGATGATGAGTTGTTACCCGGAGCTGGCTCTATACATGCTAGAATGGCAGCTGGAGTACGCCGTGCATCTGAGGAGGAACCCGGACGAGCCAGACTCGCTATGGATGCTTATGCTAGGGCACTCGAGACCATTCCATCCACATTGGTCGAGAACTCAGGCGGAGATTCTCTAGACCGTGTACTTGAGCTGAGAGCAGCCGCAAATGATGACGACTTCTCGGGTATCACGCCTGAGGGCACGGTGGGACCAGCAACAGGAGTCTGGCATCCCAGAGCGGTAATCGAGGAAGGCCTCGGGTCAGCTACCGAGACTGCCATGAGCATGCTCAGGATAGATCAGGTCATCTCGGCAAGGGGAGACTAACCACGTACGAACTCTTCAAGTCCCTCTCACACACGCATCAACATGGTCCAACCACGAGCACTGCTCAGCGTATGGGATAAGGACGGAATTGCCGGTTTGGGCAAATCCCTCGCCGATATGGGCTGGGAAATTCTGTCCACCGGAGGCACAGCTCGTAAACTCAGGGAAACAGGACTGAATGTAACAGATGTCTCCGAGACCACCGGTCACCCCGAGGTCTTCGACGGCCGCGTCAAGACCTTACATCCGGCAGTGCATGGAGGGATTCTGGCCCGCCGCAACAATGAGGACGACATGACCACCCTATCTGAACTCGGCTACGACACAATCGATCTGGTCTGCATCAATCTGTATCCATTCGAAGACACTGCTGCGCGCGACCCCCCTGCTTCCGATTCCGAACTCATTGAGATGATTGATATCGGTGGCCCAACCATGGTGCGCTCAGCCGCCAAGAACCATGTCGACGTAATCGTCCTGACCGACCCCTCTCAGTATGCCAGTGTGCTGGAATCACTGGAACAAGCAAACGGAAAACCCTCTGGAGTCGATGACCAAACCAGACAAAGACTCGCTCTGGAAGCATTCCAGACTACTGCAGCCTACGATGCAGCGGTATCCAACGAGTTAGAGACCCGTTTCATGGCAGAAGGCATTCCTTCTCGTATTCATATCTCCACGGGGGTCCAAACAGGACTGCGCTACGGAGAGAACCCGCACCAGCCTGCAGCATTCTATCCAGCAGCGGGCGATCCTTCGGGCCTTGCCGCTGCTGTCCAACACGGCGGGAAACCACTTTCGTACAACAATTATCTCGACTTGGACGGGGCCCTGAAACTAACCCGCTCGCTGCAAGTCACGTGTGCAGACGAGACACATGCTTGTGCGATTATCAAACACACTAATCCTTCTGGGGTCGCAGTAGACCAAACCCAAGTCGGGGCTTGGATGAATGCGCTTGCGAGCGACCCCGAGAGCGCCTTTGGCTGCGTTATTTCGTTTACTCAAAATGTCGAGAAGGCAACCGCAGAGGCCATTGGCGAACACTTCTTTGAGTGCATGATTGCACCAGGGTACGAGCCCGAAGCACTCGAGATACTATCCGCCAAGAAGAACCGCAGAATGCTAACCCTCGAACCAATCGAGCCGCGCGTCGACGAGGTCAGATTACGCCAACTCGATGGCGGTTGGCTGGCGCAGATTCAGGGACCGCCGGGAATTGATTGGCACGATGTGAAATGCGTCACCGACAAGCAGATTGATGATTCCGAGATTNCTCTTGCCCGCTTCGGATGTACAGTCCTATCCGAAGTCAAGTCAAANGCAATCCTGCTAGTTTCTAGGACGGATACTGGGTGTGCTACAGTGGGGGTCGGGCCGGGACAGACCAGCAGGGTCGAGGCAGTAAGGATAGCAGCNCGNAGAGCNGGAAAGAGGGCCAAAGGATCGATGATGGTATCAGATGCTTTCTTCCCATTCCGTGATGGNATAGATACTGCTCATGAGATTGGTGTAGCCACAGTGGTCCAGCCCGGTGGCTCGGTNAGGGACCAGGACTCTATTGATGCAGCCAACGAGCACGGGATGTCGATGCTGTTCACGGGTACGCGACTATTCCTGCACTGAACTATTCCTTCGCCAGAATAGGAATGGAGCAATCACGAGGTACATCAGTACACCATATACTCCCGAAGGAAGACTCAGGGTAGAAAGGGTCGCCCCGGCAGCGGGTGCCATAATCAATCCNCCAACGGTTATTCCAACAGAAGCATTCTGAATCCCGCTCTCAATAGCCACCGTTGTTGCACGTTGATCGTTCAAACTCAATACCGTAGCACTCTTCCAACCGATTCCTAACATCACCACATTCAGCATAATCACAGCAGGACCCAATGTGCCCAGGTTATCCATCAGAGTGTCGAATTCACTTACTATTGCAGCAATCACAATGATGACGAATAGTCCTGCAGCAATTTTACTCGCCTTTGGCTCAATCTTGTCAGTTCGTTCTGGAGATGATCTGCGAATCAGCATGCCAACCATTACTGGTAGAGCAGTTATCAGGAACATTGTGAATCCCAATCCAAGAATGTCGATTTCCGGAGCAGAAGCACCCATGAAATGATCCATCGAGAAACCAACAATCAGAGGCAGAGTGATTACTGTGACTACACTAACCACGGCTGTGTAGGAGATTGAAAGAGCAGTATCTCCCTTTGCAAGCTTGGTCAAGATGTTTGAAGTCACGCCTCCAGGACAACAAGCGAGAATCATCAGGCCCACCGCCATTTCTCCAGATAGGCCCACTATTGTGGCAACACTGAAACCAACAATTGGCAGAACTAACATCTGATTTGTTATCCCAATCGCGAAGGCTTTAGGCTCGGTGAAAACCAAACCAAAATCAGACGTNGTTAAACCCAATCCTAGTGAAAACATGATGAAGGCNAAGGACAGNGGTAGAACGATGTCGATTATCGGATTAGACTCTGCTTCAGNGGCTTCTTCGTGGTCATCTGCAACGGTTGGCTGTGACATTANAATTAGAATCGCAACCGCGGCCAANATGGTCAGTGTTTGTTTCTTCATGGGCCTCGATGATAGNTAGGACGTATAATCATTAATCCCAAGAGAAATCTNCGATTTCAATCTCTGTNATTACNTTACACAGTGTGAATCCATTCTCTGAACCAAATNACGAACCCCGCTACTAGGATCATTAGCAGGATGGATCGCTTACTGGTCAAGTCCAATGCCATATCACTCACCNTCTTCGATTTCAAACGCTGCAAGCTCTCCTACAGATTCGAACAGGCTCGGCCCACTTCCCAGATAGTAGACCGATCCAAGNCTGCTCCGCGAGTCCTCGGGAGTCGAGTTACTGTTACTGGCACACGTGTCGGTGCATCCGTCTGCGAAGGCCACATACACCCTACCCTCCCTGTCTATATGTAGGTCGTTGAAATCGAGTAGGTTACGGTTNGANCCCCCGATGTCTCTGCAATCNCCGCTGTTCAGNCAGATGCTGCCCACCTGCACTGGGTCGGGNGAGACCCTGACTGTGTGGAATACGGGCTCNGGGTCCANTGCGTTGAGNCTGTAGGTGATGTACAGNTAGTAGCTNACATTGGNGGGAGCATAGTGCGCATTACCGTCCCAAGGCTCCCCATCTATGTCAGATGTGTTCAGGGCGCTAGCATTCTCGCTACCGAGGTAGGTAATAGCAATCCTTCCGGGGTCGCCAGCATCAATCTGAGGGAATACTGTAGAGATGACTTGGCTCGGACTGAGCCGAATACTGGTCTGTTCCCATGTCTCTCCCGAATCAGTGCTNCTGGATAGATAGACTCCTTCGTCCGCCCCCGTCCAGATGTGATATGCATTTGATTCAGTGTCTGTAGCAACCTCNGAATTCTTTCGAGGATTNGGTGTCCCCACATCNCCNCCCATGGATCGGTCAAACCAAGTCAGACCGTTNTCATGTGAAACGATGACAGTCGGGGNTGCAACTCGAGGCGTGACGTAAACAGTNCCATCAGGTGCAGAAGTGATNGCCCCATGGAGCCCACCATTGGTTGTTGCCAATCCGAAGATTAGTCCACCNGTGTCGAAGGTCGCACCACCATCAAAACTNGTGAAGCAGAAAATCCCAACGAGTTTNTTGTAGCAATAATACACGGCGGTCTCATAGTAAGCCTGNGTGAACTGCCCNCCAATTCCATACCCACTACTTGTCCAAGGTCCGGTTGCNAGTTTGATGTGGTCATTAATCGGGGTCGTACCGGAATCGTGCGGATTGCCCACCCATGTTGCTCCATCATCATCACTATAGCATATCCAAGACGTCTCCAAGCCCTGCATCTGCACATTGAATATTCGATCCGTCACAGGGTCTACCCAGCCCCACGGATCATTGGTCTGGAATGCACACATCCACCCAGTAACATCCTCCCATGATTGTCCATAATCGCAAGAACGCATGACCTTCTCAAAGGCAATGAAGAATATGCACCCACTTGAGGTGACTCCAATGCTCGGCTCGGCACCTTCCTCACCGACATTGCTGAACACGAAGCTGAGATTGAGTGGCTCCACATCAACAGGAAGACCGTCACCTCCGGTGACGAACCAACCCTCCGGCAGACCTTCTTCTTCGGGCTCGGGAGGAGGGGGGTCATCACCGAAACATCCTGTTAGAGTTGCCGAGAGCATCAGCAAGACCACCAACGGAGAGGCTGCGCGCACGCTACGACGGGACTGTCTTCAAGCAATTACCTTTGGCATCTTTAGAGGCTAAGCAGCAGCCTCTACACGAGCGACTTCCTTCGACATCACCAATGCATCATGACCCGAGTTTGAGACCTTCCAATTTGGCCTTCTGGCTTCCGAGGCGGCCTCAATCATCCCGCCATTCCTCAACTCGGAGAGATGATGGCTGAGCAATTGTCTCGAAATTTGCAACTTCTTACTGATATCCGGACCTGACATACCGAGATTGCCAGAATCGGCCAGGACCTCGAGGATTGCCAGACGGGTGCCCGAAATCGGACTCTTGATTCTGCTAACCTCTTCCTTGGTGAGACTGGAGATTGCGTAGCGTCGCAACTTACCGTCTCTCCACGAGATAATCTGACCAGTTGTCTCTAGGAAGTGCAGGTGATAGGCAGTGACCCCGTTTGCCAGCCCAAGAGCGTCCCTCAATGCTGAGAAGTGNATACCNGGATTCGCCTCAAGATACCCCAGCAATCTACCTCTAGTCAGCATATCCTCGCGATTGCTCTTCATTCTCGCGAGCATTGGAGAGACAAGNGCNACTAGTACGGTTACTTTGACAAATTCGAGGAATGCAGAGCCAATTAGAAGAGATCCAAGTGCCCCGATTCCACCGGCAATCAGTTGTTCTGGTACGGACAGGTCATCATCTTCCTCACCTCCTCCTCTCTTCACCTCTGGCTGACCTTCTTCCTCACCATCTCCTCTGTTATCCTCAGCGGAGTCACCCTCTGCCATAATCGGAAGCTGCAGCTCGTCCACATCGTCTTCCTGAACGTTCGGAGACACATTCATCATCCAGCCTCCAGCGAGCAGAGCAGCCACTGCCAGAGCGGCCACGATACGCACCGTGCGGACGCCTTCCATCAGTATGCGCAGCCCTGCTCTACCTATGACTAGCGTGGTGAGATGATTTGACATGGCGTAGTGGTCTTGAATAATGGAACTCTCATCACGGGCTGAGAGATATGTCCGAGGAGCATGAGGAAGTAGAGGCGGGTGAGCACGACTTCGAGGAGGAGATGCTTACCGCTGCTCGCTCGGTAATCCGCACATGCATGCAGGTCAGACCGCATGAGAACGTACTCGTCGTGACCGACCCCACCACATCTGAGGTTGGCAGAGCGCTGTACGAGGCTGCTTCGGAGGTGACAGACCGGATTCTGATGATGATGATGCCCCGAAGCCACAGGCAGGGCAACGAGCCGCCTGCATCTGTTGGCGATCTGATGAGACGTCAAAATGTGGTATTGCTAGCCACTAAGAACTCATTGACCCACACTAGGGCGAGACTCACAGCCTCGCGTGAGGGGGCCAGAATCGCTTCCATGCCAGGCATCACACAGGAGATGATGGCCACCGGAGGGATGACTGCTGACTACAACGCACTGCAGAAGGAGATATCTGGGTTGAACCCACTTCTCAGACGCCGACGTGATGTTAGGGTGACTAATGAGGCTGGAACCGACATCAGATTCAGGACAGGGGCCAGGTGGGTGCTCGAGGACAATGGTATCTGCAACCGACCCGGCCAAGTGACAAACCTACCAGCAGGCAAGGTGTTCGTATTGCCTCAGGAACAGTCGATGAGCGGTAAAATCGTGATTGACGGCTCATGGGAGGGAACTATGCTTGAGGAACCGATTACTTTCCTCGTCGAAGACGGGGTGGTTGTGAGTATCTCGGGCGGCGAGGCAGCTGAGAACATTCAGGCTGTGCTCGATGAGGCGAGAGTGGGCTTACGACCCACTAGGGCCAATCAAATCAACACGGTCGCCGAGTTTGGTTTCGGAATGAACCCCCGTGCTAAAATCTCGGGCAAGCGACTTGAGGACCAGGTGGTGCGCGGTGCAGCATACTTCGGTTTCGGAGACAACTCAGCATTGGGAGGGTCTGCCAGCGTAGGAATTCACATGCGTGGAGTAATGCTGAATCCCACGGTTGAACTCAACGACGTCGACCTAGTGGCCGAGGGGCGAATCACCGCGAGGAAGAGGTGAGTCAATGCTCGCTATGCTCTGGTGCAATGGCGAAACACCCTCTGACAGAGTCATAGATGGACTAGTAGAAGGAAAAACNGTATTCGGNGTGGATGGTGGGGCCGACAAGGCTGCAGAATCAGGGTACGAGGTGGCCGAGGCGCTTGGCGACCTTGACTCAATCTCTCAGAGTTGGGGCGGCAAGACAACAGAGCTTCCAGACCAGTCGAGCAGCGATCTAGCGAAGGCACTCAATCTGCTAGCCCAGAGAGGTTTCCAGGAGATCGACGTGGTGGGTTGCGATGGCGGGTCTAGCAGCCATCAGTTAGGAAACTGGGCCGCTTTGTGCGAGGCACTGGCCGGACCAACAATCAGATTGCATCACGAAGACTCAGTCACACACCGAATTCATTCAGAGGAAAGAGAACTGCTCATAGGAGAAGGAACCCAATTCTCGGTTTTCGCACTCACGCCTTGCAACACCGTAAGAATAGAGGGAGCTCAGTGGGAGCTCCATGACTCCATGATGTCACTTTCCACAAAAGGCCTGCACAACGTCTCACAGTCTCACAGCGTGAGAATCGCAGCAGACGGAATCCTCGCTGTGATGGTTGACAGAGTGTAATCAACTATCGTCATCTGCAGTTGCCGGGTCTCTAGATAGCATCAACGCAATCGGACGTGTTCTGGGATCGGACTCAAGTGCAATCTTCATGATTACAGCAAGTGGGACGCCCAAAACCATCCCCATAACTCCCCATGCCCAGCCCCAGAAGGCAACTAGCAGGAGCAGAACAATTGGAGACATGTCAAGGCGCTGACCAGCCAATTGAGGCTCCACTATGGCGCCCCATGCCTGCTGGTTGAGCACTAGAACGAGTATCAGGCCAATCGCCCAAGTCGGGTCGAGAACGATGAATCCAAGGAAAATCGGCGGAATCAGAGAAATAAGCGCTCCAACATACGGAATGAAGTCCATCATGAATGTGATAGAAGCCCACATGAACCAACCCGGGATGCCTAACCACCACAGCACGAAACCAGCCACCACAGCTTGTCCGAAGGCCACCGTGGCCCGAGTCACTACGTAGGTGTTGATTCCCTCTCCAGATGAACTGGCAACCGACTCGATTCTTTCAACATCTTCAGGGTAAGCCGCCTTCAGCCTGCGAGGCAGAGTCTCGGCCTCTAGTATGATGAACAGCAAGAAGATTAGAACAGTGACAGCGCTGGCAGTGAAACTGGCCAGCGAGCCGACGAAACCAGTCAGNTANTCGTTGATAGTATCTAGACTGATTAGNGCAGTCACCCCACTGACATCGAACGAGTACCCCCACACCTCGAACTCCTCCAGCCAGGNCANCTTGTCGTTGAGNTGATCAGTAAGGCTTGGGATTTCATCCGTGAANGAGGTTAGATTGGAGTACAGTAACTGCGAGGCGAGCCAAAGNACGACGAATAGAGCCGCAACGAGAACCCCGTAAGCCNTCAGTGGATGAGCGTATTTCTGCATTATCGGTTGGTCCTCTATCCATTGCGCAGCAGGCCGAATCAGCAGGAATAGCAGAACAGCGATAATCAGGGGCTGAATAATGGACTCAAGCTCCTTGATTGCAAGCACCGCTACCAGTAGTATGATGCCAACATTCGCTACCGTTCCNGAATCCAAATCCTTCAGGTTTTGTCTCTCGCCCATGGNTCTCCCCTTGGTACGGTAGAGCGACCANCGAATGAATAATTCCCCNGCNNAGAATCTTACTNAGCCCTTCTGTAAATGGCNTCAAANCGCTCGGAATTACCTTCGTAAGTNAAACTCTCCAATACNCGGTGTCTACCAACTTCACCCTTGCTCCTCAAAGTATCACGCNCGCCTAGCTCNGACAGTATCGCCCCGGCCATGGACGCCTCATCACCCATCGTGAAAAGCCNACCCACACTTTCATCCACCATCTCCGGTAACGGCCCGTGGTTGACCGTGACAACNGGGGTACCNGAGGCCATCGCCTCCAATGGTATCAGGCCCTGACCCTCGTAGTANGAGGGATAGACAACCAAGTCGGCTGAGCGGAACAGTTCTGCCAATTTCTCGAACGGCATCCCGGCCTCGAAGTATACTGAATCGCCCACTCCAAGAGACTTAGCCAATCTCCTCAGTCTTGAGCGAAGATGACCTCTGCCGACGATTACCAAACGGGTTGAGGGAGATGAGGCGTGGACAGAGGCAAAAGCTCTGAGCAGGGACGAGTAACCCTTCCTTGCGGCCAGCCGACCGACAGCCAACAGAAGATTCGAGTCGGCAGAGAAAGCATCGTATCTCGAACGTATCTCCTCGTGGATAGCCATCGAATCCTCATCATCACCATGAAGTGGCACAAAGATACTGGTATCTACTCCCCAGTGGACCACTTCGCAGCCCCAGTCCTCAGGAGGAGAATAGCGCTGCATGAAATCCTGCTTTGTTGCCTCAGAGTTAGCCACACATATGCTTGACTCCCTGACTGCTGCACGCTCGTATCCAGAGTAGTGCCTGGCAGTCATTAGAATCGCGAGATCGTTGGGGTTGGCCCAGACGGCAGCCTCTTTGTTTCTGGAGGCCTCTACTAGACCATCTCTCTCACCCAGCCAGGACCCATGCAGGGACGAGACGACCGGTGCGACCGAGTCCCGACAGTCTCGAAACTGCTTGGCCGACCAAGAAATCATCGGACAGTGGATGTGTACAACATCTACAGGGTCGCTGGCATGCAGTCGCTTGAGCGCCCTTAGAGCACTGCGGCCATAGGAGCGAGTGAACGCCATCGGAATCGGAGCCCAGCCCACGCTAACGACTTCCACGCCCTCGATACTGGGTGGCTCGCCGCCGCCTCCAGAGCGTGTAATCACAGTCACTTGGTGACCTCGGGCGGCGAGTGAGGCTGAGAGATGGTACACAGTAGAGCCCATACCGCCCCAACGGGGAGGATATTCGGCTGACAGCATCGCTATGTGCATGGAATCACCGTATTCGCGGCCCAGCACCCGCATTTCAAGAGCACTACCCCGGGGCAGCAATTCGTATTGTTCAAAACGAAGCCTCTGGTGGGCGCCTCCGATAACATGGCCGAAANCCTGCCAGCACACGTCACCGTGGTCATCCCGACTCGCAATGAGGAGGCAGCCATCGTAGACACGATTCGCTCGATTCCAAACGATGGTTGGTGTGACAAACTAGACTTCCTAATCATCGATGGAAACTCGACCGATCGCACTAGAGAGCTAGCTGAGTCTGAGGGCGCCACGGTCTACCTAGAACCCCGCAAGGGCTACGGTAGGGCCTACAAGACGGGCTTTGCAATGGCTCCCGGGGAAATCATCGTCACTATGGACGCAGATTGCACTTATCCGGGTGAAGAGGTGCCCGATTTAGTTCGCAAGCTGCTGGATGAGGATCTGCAATGGATCACTTGCGACAGACTACGTAGGGCAGAAGAGGGAGCGATGCCCGGAATTCACGGCTTTGGTAACTGGGTCTTGTCAACCACTGCCAAGATACTCTACTGGTACGGTATTCACGATTCACAGAGTGGCATGTGGGTGTTCCGAAAGTCGATATTCCAGGACGAGCGCGTCCGACCCAAGCACGACGGAATGCCACTTTCTCAGGAGTTCAAGATTCGAGCTCGACGCTATCTGGGGAAGCACAAGACCGCCGAAGTAAGTGTGCCCTACCGCCCCCGTGTGGGTGAAGCCGAAATCAACACATGGGGAGACGGACTACTCAATCTGAGGTTCCTATTCACCCATAGGCTGGGACTAACCAGACAGATTACCACTTGGGGCCCCAAGGACTAGTTTAACTCAACCCAATTTGCCAAATGAGGCATTACNTGTCCAGATTTGGTAATTACTCCCATATGGCCGCCCGGTACATCCACTACACGTACGTTCTCCAACACAGAAGTAAGAATAGTGCAAGCTTCGAACTGATGAGGAGGAGTCTCTCTGCTCAGAGTAATTAGTATTGGATGGTGGATAGAGGCATAGTATGTTGGCGGCGTCTTGTCATAACATAGTAGACGAACCTCGCTCAATATCTTGGGTTGCAGATCTCTCCACATCTGTTTCCTAAGTTCAGGCATAGAATCCCAAGTGCCGTCAATGTTCCAGTAATCTACGAAGTCNTCTAGGAATTCTTCCGGTTCCAAACCTTCTGTGAAGAAAGTCTCTACTACCTCCCCGAATTCATTCCGCAAGTCCTCCCTGTTGGTATACTGAAGACAACCCCACACTGTAGGCTCATGGATAGCTATTCTACGGATTCTATCGGGATGGTTTTTTGCTAGTCTTAGTGCGATGAAACCACCGTAAGAGTGCCCAATGATGTCTACTTCTTCTTCCTCTGCAAGAAGAAGAGTTTCACAAGCGAGATAGTCTATCGAAGAGTCAATTTCTCCTTCACCCATCCAGTCATCTGACATAGGATAGCATAGATAATGGGGACAAATTATTCTCCTTCCTCTAAGTAAGGGCAACAAGTCATTCCATTGCCTTGAGTCTAGGCCGGTGCTACAAAGCACCAGCACGGGCGATTCATCCCCTCCCTGTTCAAGGAAATGGAATCGGTGACCCTCCACGACAATACTAGACATATTTGGCCCTGCTAGTTGGGCGTAATATATCCACTTACATCAGTACTCTGAGTCANTGAAGGTTGGCGGCCCCCCGCCCCGTTTGGGACGAGGGGCTCGCGTAGGTTGCAGCTGGGCCTAGCCCAGTATGGTTGTCGGCTCTAGCAGCGCTCGCACTGGCCACCCCAAAGGTGGTCAGCAAGCAGAACNAGATCCTGCACATTGACGGAGTGGTCACCGTTGATGTCAGCTCCTTGCATAGATGCAAGCGAATCCCCGTAACCGAGGATGTACTGCACCATCACGATAAAGTCGCCTAGATCGACGCTTCCGTCGTCGTTCGCGTCTCCACGTAGGGTCCTGTAGGTTTCGAAGCATGACACCAGTTCAGCCTTGTCAGACCCGCTTGCCTTGGATGCGCGACTGTCTATGGATTGAGGGCCGAAGTCAGACTCTTCCTCGCCCCATAGGTAGTCAGCCAGCAGCACCAGGTCAGCCACATCTACGGAACGATCTCCGTTGATATCGGCCTGTGCCATNGAAGCAGGCTCCCTGCCNTAGCCGGTGATGTACTGTGCCATCACGATGAAGTCGCCGATGTCCACNCTTCCGTCNTCNTTGGCGTCACCACGAAGNTGACGGTCGATGACGGGGGCAGNNTCAGCTGTCTCTCCATCCTTGTCGGTCGTTGTTTCAACGCCTCCGATATCCTCACCGGAGACGAGGCCTGCTGTGCCAGCCAAAAAGATCAGCGCAGCGATTGTTAGGTCCACTGTTCGGTCCATGAACAGAGTCCATCGATGTTCTAGACATAAGTAACTTGGTTCAGTGATTGGACAATTTTATACGCCGAATGATGAGCAAACTACTCTCTAGTCGGGACTCTAAAACCGACGTACCAAACCCCAATCAAGCCCACAAGGATGACAGTTCCAGCACCGAAACCTGGGTCAGCACCGTTCCATGAAGAAGGGTCACTGAGAACTCCATCTCCCTTGGTAGAGACCAACCACACGAAGTAGGCCGAGATCGAGGCCATTAGCCCGATGAGACATATTGTGCCATACTTGGCGTGCTTGGGAATGGTCTTGCCCGTGGCGTAGTACTCAAACATAGCAGCCCCNAAGTAACGGTTAGTCAAAGTCAACCTGAACATCTTCTCGCTGGACATCGAGAACAGGAAGGCGGCAGGGACCGCCCAGGAAACAGTCGGCCATCCTGGTACCCAGATACCGATTATAGCGAATCCGAGAAACATCATCCCCAATCCAACGTAGAGCTTACTCTTCGCAGGACTGCTGGCGACGCAGTACTTCTCTACTACCTCGTCAATCGTCTGCAAGCGCTCCATAGCATCACGCGGAAGTATTCTAGAGATAAATCTCAGTATTCGCTTCCCTGCCACCCATTCCCCAATTCTCAAGCCCTACCTGTCCTCGTAGCGNCCATGNGCGGGGGCTTCGAACTACCGAGAAAAGGCTCACTCGAGAATCCAGTAAGGGTTGCTGTGATGATTTCCGGAGGGGGCTCTGGTCTAGCCACACTGCTCCGATATCAGGCCACTGCGAGGACACATCAAACGGTCCTAGTTCTCTCAGACAAGACGGACACAGGTGGCCTGCATCATGGCATAGATGCGGGTGTGCCAAGCCTCGGCATTCCCTTACCGGATGTAGTCGAAGCTAAGCATCGCAGGGTTGCACATGAGAGGCTGGTCAATGCAGCGCTGGAGGAGCATGATATCGAATTGGTAGTTCTTAGCGGCTATATGCGTATTCTGACGCCGTGGTTTGTGAGCCGCTGGAAGGGGCGTTTAGTCAACATCCACCCCTCGCTTCTCCCCAACTTCCCGGGCGCCCATGCTCACCGGGATGTCCTTGCGGCTGGCGTGGATGTCACNGGTTGCACTGTTCATCTGGTAGACGAGGGCGTGGATACAGGACCTATCCTAGCNCAGAGGGAAGTCGCTGTTCAAGAGGGAGACGACGAAGAGGCCCTGCAAGAGAGAGTCAAGCAAGTAGAGCACGTATTGTACCCCGANACCCTCGACAGNCTTTGCTCTGGGAAGATATCACTCTAGATCCTCAGGCTGGTTGACGTTCCTGAGCATTGTAGCATCCTCGAGCAATATTGAGTGAGGCATCTCGGCGAACTGCAGGTGGAGCGGCCTACGATCACCCGAANCCAGNCTACTGAGAACTACTTCCGGGCGAACCAGAGCGAGCAGCGGGTGGTTCCAAACCCCATCACTGGGCATTACGAGGGCATCTGAGGGCCCCAAAGCATCCTCAAGAGAAACAAACAGGCCGAACTCGACCCAAGGAACATCCACAGGAGCTAGTTGAATGGTCTCAGACTCTACCAATGGATCCTCGAAAGCCTCCACGAGTGCCTCAATTGGTCCAGAGTGAGGCTCGGCATCCAATACCCATTCGACCTCTATCTGAGGGTCTATTACCTCCCCGTAGGATTCGATGTCCTCGGGCTGGGCGACTGCAATCCGAATCGGNTCTCGACCGGCTTCGGCTAGAGCCATCGTGATACGTGCTATGCATGCCTCACCATCGACTTCGAGCAGCGCCTTATCACTCCCCATTCTCGACGAGCGACCACCAGCGAGGAGAAGGGATCTCATACAATCACCGCAACTCGTCGAGCCGACGTAGNGCGTGCTGAATTTCATCCATCAGGTCAAGGGAACGATTCAGCAGCGCAATCCTATCCTTCCTCGATCGCTTGGTTTCCATCCACCGCATCAACTGCCGGATGTCCTGAGCATCGCGCTGAATTGTCCACTCCAGGACTTGCTCGGCGACTGGGTCATCCGAAGGCAGCAGACGACTNCTCATGACCGCCCGCCGAGGTTAACCAACATCAGTCCTGCGCTCGTGTTTCACCCANTCTTTGCATTATCCTGCCCAATAACGAGTCCTCGGCAGGAATCTCGACGGTGTCTANGGCATCNAACACACTCTGGCTCGGTACATTCCCTNTGAGCAAGCCTGCATGAGCCACCAGTATAGCCAGATGCCCATCCACTGGCCTANCATGACACCACCTGATNACAACCTCGTCGGAGGGAGGCTCCCTGCCTGCTCGGAGCAACTCCTCAATACTGAGCAACAAAGCCTCTGCGGGCTCAGTGTCCCGGATTGACGAAGCCAACACTTTCCAAGGGTCCAATCCCAGCGAGACATGGTCCAGATTGGCCAGAAGCAAAGCCGCCATGGCGACATCCTCGCGCCCGTGACGGTCCCAAAGGCGTCCAACCAGACGCAGAAGTGCACGTTGGTCTGCCCCCGCTCCGGTCAGCAACCATGATGCAAGTCTGCGGAGCAACTCATCGGGNGTCCCGAGATGGAACTCGTACCCGGCGGACTCACCTAGCCGGTCAGTACTAGACTTCATGATTAGGGCGGGAACTCCAATCGGATATGCCTCACGCACCATTTTGGCTAGTTTCCGGTCTGACCGGTGTATCTTGAGAGACTGAGATTCGAGGAACTCGTCAAGCGACTCGGTTTGACTCATGGCAACCTCAAATCTGTATCCCAATCCGATCGAAGATACCACCAATCTTCTCCATGGTGTCATCTAGCCGCATGCGGAAGTCCTGCAGCACATTNCGGTGAATGATCTGCTCCAACTGCCGGTCCAGACTTCGAGTGATGGCNCGATGCTCTGCATCGCTGATTTGGAATGCCTTTCGTAGATAGGCAACCAACATGAGTTCATCTTCGGACCTGTCAGTGTGAATCAGAACAGCCTCGAGAACCTGCTCGTATACTATCATCTTCTCCTGTCCACCCAACTCTCTGCCAGNAGTAAGACTAGCATCTCCGACTACTGAGTCATACACCATCCTCGGCTCATCCTCGCTCAATCTAAGGGCGTGAGCAAGCTTGACCAGTAGGCGCTTCTCACCATTNGAGAGGTGACCGTCTCGCAGGGCCAATCTAGTGGCTCCTCGAAAGACCTCAAGACAATCGCTCAAGCCCGCCTCCACGCGTCGCGATTATCGCCAGGTCCCTTAATGCCTCGCGAACCACACTCTACCGATAATCACCCACTTGTCAAACAGTAGCGTTCATGAAGGGGACCCGAGTCGCACGNACTGCAGGTACTCTGCCACACTCGCGGGCGTTTTGCGCCCATCCACCGAACCGCCAATTGGCGAAAACCGGGAGCGAGGCCCCGAAAGTGGGGCCGAGAGCCTAAGGAGAATATACAATGACAAACGAAGGAAAATACGTGATACACGCGACAATCCGCACAGACGGAACAGTCGCGCGCAAAGACGTCGTAGGGGCGATTTTCGGCCAAACCGAGGGACTACTCGGTGAGGAGCTACAACTGCGCAAGCTGCAGCGAACCGGAAGAATCGGCCATGTCGACGTAATACTACACCAGCACAAGGGCAAGGTGAACGGGGAGATTCAACTCTCTTCTTCTATTGACCAAGTTAGCACCGCGGTGATTGGCGCAGCATTGGAGACAATCGACAGGATTGGACCCTGCAAGTCAATCATCAAGGTAAAGCGAATCGAGAACATCCGCTCAGCCAAGAAGGACACGGTAATCGACAGGGCCAAACAACTCCTGCTAGATATCGTCAATTCAGGTGCTGACGAGTCGAGAAACATCCTCGATGAGGTTCGCACAGTCCTTAATCTGGAGAAAGAATCTGAATACAAAGGAATGACCGCAGGACCAAACGTCAGTGAATCTGAGGCGATTATCATCGTCGAGGGTCGCAACGATGTACGAAACCTGTTGAAGTACGACATCAAGAACGCCATTGCCACCATGGGTTCGGGAATCAATCCGGAGCTCGCCAAACTTGCCAAGGGCAAGAAAACGGTGACAGCCTTCCTCGACGGCGATCGCGGCGGAAAGCTACTACTCATGGAGATTAGCGGTGAACTCGGAAACAGCCTGACACACGTCGCTTTCGCACCTACTAGTAGAGAGGTCGAACACCTTGAGATGAAGGTAGTAACGAAGTCACTGGCTCAGAAGGAGACTGCCGGAAAGGTAGTCGCTAGAATACAGAAGGAAATCAAGATTGATGACGACCGCTCGGTTGGACGTGGCAGGGAAGCTCTCGAGACACCTGAGGAAATCAAGGCCTGGGCAGGAATGCTCGAGGGCCTCAAGCGCAACCAAGCCATTATCGTCAATGAGGACGGTACCGGCTCGGATCCAATTGGAGCAAAGGACCTCAAGGAAACTTTGGCCGACACGACAGGAGCCCAGGGACTTGTCTTCGCTGGCAAAGTCACTGCACGCATCTTCGACTACGCTTCTGGAGCCGGCATCGAGAATGTGCTAGGAACTTCCGTAGGTACGGTTACTCGAAAGGGCGGCGTACAGGCGTACTCGACAGAAAACCTCTGAACCACAATAACAGGTTTTTCGGCGGGACATAGTCCCGCCAACAATAGCCGCGTCAGCCTTTGAATTCGCAGAAGCCATCAAAAGTCGCGCAGTTCCGCTGCGGCAGGATGGAAAACTCCACAATGGGTGTGCTAGGACTCTACGCCCTACTGGGAATCGCCCTACTCACTCTTTGGCTTAGGCACCAAGCGGTACTGCGTCAGCGTGAGAGGATGAGGGATAAGATGGGCGCCCTACAGGGCGACCTGTCTGACACTTCTCACCGACTTGACCTTCTGTCAAGGGGAGTCGATACAGTACTCAGCAAAACCCCCGAAGTCCAAGGCCTGTTAGATGCCCACAAGTCTCTGGAGTCGGCTGAAGANCTACTTTTCCAACAAGAAATCAACGTNAGNTCCAGCGAGTCGGTAGCAATAGCAACTCACGCTGCTAGAACTATCCTAACNCATTACCCTGGTCTTGCCGACGATGAGGGCAANAAGGAAGTAGTCCCCGGACTACTACCTCTGGTNGAACGACTAGACTCCATACTCAACGAATCAGAGATGCGCTCCGAGGATCTTGAATTGAATGGCGGNGAGCANCGCAGAATGGGTGANCTGTTCCACGCAGTAGANCGNAAGATGCGAGCATCGGACTTCTATCAGAGGGCACACANCCTCAGCGCGGAGGACGCCGAAGCACTGCGNTCTCTTGCAATGATTCACCGCGAGGAAGGAGATATNGAGGCNCTGGATCGAACCCTTGAGAGNCTCCTCGCAGTAGAACCGGATGANGTTCTCGTNCTCAAGGAACAGGCTCTGCTGCTGACAGGAACCGATGATGAGAGGACTGAGCGCAATAAACTCAGACTTGAGGCGCTGGGTGTAGAGTTCGACACATCCCTAACCCAGACAGATATCTCAGACATAGTCCACAGGGCCCGTGAGGTCAACGCTGAGATTGATCCAAGCAAGGTCGAGCCGGAGACATCCACGGGCTGGCTTGAGCGCGCGGCTAGACTGTTNCTAATCGGAGAGATACAAGTCGCTCTAGAATCAGTCGAAAAGGCAGTAGAGACTAATCCTGACAACGGCGAGGCATGGCTGCTTCATGCCAAACTACTCTCTGCCGATGAGGGCAGGACCAAGGAAGCGCTACAGAGCATACGTAGAGCGACTGCACTCGGTGAGTACGGTGTTCTGCTTGAAGCAGAGGTGTTTGAGAACAGTGGTAAACTGGATGCGGCTAGAGCCGTGCTAGAAGAGCGACTAGAGACTAACCCAGAAGACACAGAGGCCAGAGCCAGACTGAGCTTGGTATTACTCAGAGCCGACTCGCCTGACTGGTCCCGAAAGGTGCTTGAAGAAGCCCCTTCAGAGGCATGGGAGAACGCCGCCATGCATGTGATGGATGGCAGACTACATCTGCTGGAGTCTGAGAATCACCGCGATAGTATGGGTAGTCACGATCAGATAATCCTGCTCGATGCTATGGTTGCCTTCGATGCTGCAATAGAGAGAGACAGGGAGAACGGACTTGCATGGCTTGGCCGAGCCAGAGCTCTCCGCTTTCAGGGCGCACCGAACGAAGCCGAGGTGGCACTTACCCGAGCTCGCAGGCTCATTCCCGAACANCCCTCAATCCCACTTGAAGAGGCCCAACTCTGCCTTGATTTAGGACGACTAGAGCAGGCTGATACATTGATTGCAGAAGCGGCAACTCTTCTCAACGAACACAATACGATACCCTTCGTAAGAGGACTAATTGCAGCCCGCCAGAACAGGCTCTCTGAGGCAATATCGCTGTTCTCCAAGGTTATTTCCAGTGAGCCCGAACATGTCCGAGCCAGACTCAACCGCTGCTCGGCATCACTACTCAAGGGAGATTTGGCCTCAGCACTCGATGACGCTGACCATCTGGTCTCTACTTACCCCGAACTCAACATCGCTCGACTGAGGCGGGCTGAGATACAGATGAGCAATGGTGACTGGCAAGATGCCGAGGCCGAGCTGCGAACTCTGCTGGAGTACAAACCAGAGCATACTATGGCTCTAGTCCACCTTGGAACCTGCCTGATTGCTAGANGCAGACCAGAGCAGGCAGAAAAACCCCTAAACGCCGCGCTACAGATAGACGCGACACATTCTGATGCTTGGTACCAGCGCGGCTTGTTGTACCTAGACTTCGGTAGGATAGACGATGCAAAACAGGACTTTGAGAAGGCTGCTGCCAACGATNCACAACACATCGATGCCAGACTCAGAATAGCTGCGATACTACACGAGACAGGAGATAGCAAGCAGGCTGCGGCAGCATGGAGAAAGGCGCTCGATGTCGATCCCGAACACCGCCTAGCTCGCCGCAGACTCGAGGAATGCCAAGGCTCCTTGGAACCGCCGAGCACCGGGCCGCAGACAGAGGGTTGAACTGCTTCCCATCACCACGCCGGGTCATGCCGGGACCTAGTGGGATAGAACCAGGAGATTCAGCACCGCAATTTGAACTGCCTAACGCCAATCCAGCGATAGGCGGGGAAACGATGAGTCTGCGTGATGTGTTGGGCAATAACGGAGCCATCATCGCCTTCACTTGCAACCATTGTCCCTATGTCGTCGGCTCGGAAGCGAGAATCGAGGGCATCGCCTCTAAGGCAGCCTCCGATGGGATAGGATTCGTCGGAATCAACTCCAATGACCCAGTGAACTACGAGTCCGACTCGTGGGATAACATGGTCAAGAGGGCCAATCGCGGAATGGGCTATGCATACCTTCACGACGAGAGTCAGGAAATCGCCAGTGCCTACGGAGCCGAACGCACTCCTGAGTTCTACTTGCTTGACTCCGTTGGCACTATTGTCTACCGCGGTCGTCTGGACGACTCGCCTCGTGACCCGTCTCACGCCTCGACTTCCGAACTGTCCGATGCCATGGATGAGATGGCAGCCGGCAATTCCATCTCCGTCCAGAGGACTGAAAGTATCGGCTGCTCTGTAAAGTGGAAGATGTAGGTGACACATGCGCGTGGCGAGCCCCGAAAAGATGGGCCTGCCTGCCAGATTTTTCGTCACAATACTGAGATTTGCACCGGGCAGAATCCAGAACCGAATGTGGAAATGGTGGTACCAGAAACTCGCCAAAGCCAATGTCCGCTCAGAGTTCCGTTTCATGAATTACGGCTTCGAGGATGGCAGTGGACCTTATCTCGAAATTGAGGATGAACCCAACAGGATGTTCATCCAACTATACTCGATGAACATCAGAGGGGTCGAACTCGAAGGAAGAGAAGTCCTCGAGGTCGGCTCAGGCCGGGGAGGAGGAGCAAGCTGGATTGCCAAGACGCACTCCCCTGCCCGATTAATGGGAGTTGATTTCTCATCCGAGGCGGTCGGTCATTGCAAGCGTTGGTACGCCGACCAGTCCAATCTTGAGTTCGTTGAAGGCAACGCCCAGGACCTACCATTCGATGATGAGTCGTTCGATGTGGTCTACAATGTCGAGTCTTCACATTGCTACGGTGACATGGGTGCATTCGTAGAGCAGGTACACCGCGTCCTCCGACCGGGCGGGATGTTCTGCTGGACCGATCTCCGTGACGCAGAGACGATGGCAACCCTGCCCTCGCTATTCATGTCAAAGGACTTCGAGATAGTCGAGTCCGCCGATGTGGTGCAAGAGGTCATCAAGGCGCTAGATGAGATTAACGAGACGAAGATGAAAGCTATCGAGGAGAATGTACCCAAGTCTGTTCGGAGAAGTTTTGAGACCTTCGCTGGAATCAAAGGTACTCCGGTTTACGAGGGGTTTGTCAGTGGCTCTATGGCCTACCATCGGTATTTGATGCGCAAACTGTAATCAGTACTGCTCGAGCACTAACTCGGTCTGAGTTGAACTAATCTCTCCAGGTGCTGCCAACCACATCTCATCGAGCAGACTCCGCAGCGCCACTGTGTCATCGACGTGGACAACAGCGACTAGATCAGCATCCCCGCTGACCTCGTAGACGCACTCGACTCCAGCCCAGGTGGAGAACTCTCCAGCCAGTGTTCCAATCTCGGTTCCCGGGCCGATTTTGAGTCGTACCAAGGCAGAAAGGCCAATTCCTGCCTCTCTGATGGTATAACCTCGGACGACACCATCATCCTCCATCCTGCGCATACGCGTCCTGACTGTTCTCTCGGTGACTCCGACCTGCTTTGCGATGTCAACGAAAGGAGCTCTCGCCGAGTCGCGCAATACCGATAGTATGGCTCTATCAAGAGTGTCTACCTCAACCATGTGTTGCGCCGAAAATAGACCCTTATTTGTACTTTGAGTGCTCGATGTGTGAAAATTGAATCACATAAATTTCCGGATTCTGTAGTATATTTCTCCACTAATCGAAAGTTGTGTTCAAATGGGATGGCGTAAATCAGTGTACGATGTCGGGCGAGGAGACGACGGGCCAACTACGTGTACAGGAGTACCTCGATGACGTCTCCGAGCTGGACATACCCTCTTCTCAGACCCAGTGGTACAACATTGATGTCGCCTCACTGCTGACCTCGACTAAGATCATCGGACATGAGGTNGACAAATGCACTGGNAACTCACTTCTTTTNCTAGAGAAGAGCGCTATGCTATGTTCNCCCTCAAGTGGCAAGATGCAACATTTNCCCAAANATNTACTGCACTGCTTTGTCGATGACAATCGCGANAAGTGNNACGAGCACGATGGTGTNCTGTTNCGTGCCGAGCTGTTNTCAATCTCNCCCACAGAGGAGCAACTGTGCTGGGAACACTGTTGCCGCTCCGAGATGGAAGTACCAGACGTCCAGAGCCGTGTCGCNCGCTGGTTGAGTTGGCTTAACTCGTGATTTCGCATCATCGCAACCTTGAGAGGTGGACGGCAAGTCGCCACATCAATGAGTGGCGCTATCAGCGACCTCTCGGCTCGCGCCATTCTCGACTCTCGTGGCAATCCTACAGTAGAGGTCGACTGTTACGTAGATGGCAGAATGCAAGGCCGTGCAGCTGTCCCATCTGGTGCAAGCACCGGCAGTTACGAAGCAATCGAGCTACGAGACGGGGGCGTCCAATGGGCCGGAAAAGGAGTCTCCTCTGCGGTANCTAACGTCAATGGAGAGATTCGAGATGCACTGATGGGCATGGATGTGTCCGATCAGGAAGGCATCGATGCGGTTNTGGTCTCACTCGATGGAACAGAGAACAAGGCTAGATTGGGTGCCAATGCGATGCTTGGCGTATCGATGGCATGCCTGAGAGCAGCAGCCCCTGGAGCACTCTGGCAGCATATAGCGGGTGACGGCCCCGCCAGTATCCCAGTACCACAGATGAATATNCTAAACGGCGGAGCCCACGCAGCATCGAACGTAGATATCCAAGAGTTCATGGTAGTCCCACACGGATTCGATTCNTTCNCCCAGGCACTGCGCGCAGGGGTCGAAATCTACCATTCACTCAAATCGGTGNTGAAGACTGAGGGACTTCTAGGGGGCATAGGAGATGAGGGCGGATTCGCCCCAAACCTTCCTCGAAACGAGGACGGTCTTAGACTCGTACTAAGTGCAATCAGCGGTGCAGGCTACAATCCAGGTGAGCAGGTATCAATCGCTTTGGACTGCGCTGCCCAAGAGTTCTGCCACGACGATGGCTACCACATTGATGGGNAAGTACTCNCAGGCTCCGAACTTGGTCTGTTGTACTCATCTTGGCTTGACAACTATCCTATCGTCTCACTAGAGGATGCCTTCGGAGAGGACGATTGGGATGCATGGTCTGAGTTCACCACTCGAGAAGGCCATCGCGTCCAAGTGGTCGGTGACGACTTGTATGTGACCAACCCCACTAGACTTTCGAAAGGAATCGCCGAGAGTGCAAGNAATGCGATTCTAATCAAACTCAATCAAATAGGNACGGTGAGCGAGACGATGCGAGTAATNGANNTGGCTCGCTCAGCCGGNTTTGCTACAATNATCAGCCACCGCTCCGGCGAAACTTCNGACCACGTNATCTCAGANCTCGCNGTAGGTACAAATGCAGGNCAAATCAAGACAGGAGCGCCGGCGAGGAGTGACCGCACGGCGAAGTACAACCAACTTATTCGAATCACAGAGCAATGCGAGAACTACGCTGACTTATTCTAGCGCTGCCAGCAACAGCGGCAATACGATGGTCGCATCCGACTCAATTACGAAGCGAGGAGTATCCTCAGAGATCTTCCCCCAACTAATCTTCTCGTTAGGTGGAGCTCCGGAGTAGCCGCCGTATGAAGGGCGCGACTCAGAGATTTGCGCAAACCAGGCCCATAGCTGAACATCCACTTTGGCATCCTGCCTCAGCATCGGGACAACAGATATTGCGAAGTCCCCGGCAATCCCTCCTCCGACCTGCAATAGCCCAGTGGGAGAATCATCCTCTCGGTACCAGTCGGCAAGNGCCTGCATCGCCTCTATACCGCCCTTGACTATCCCTGCNCCTTTTAGCGAACAGTCGAGNACTCTGGCAGCGAGTATGTTGCCAAGCGTACTGTCCTCCCANCCGGGAGTGAAGATNGGAAGNTTGGCATCTGCTGCNGCCATCAGCCACGACTGGCTAGGATCACCATCGAACTCCAGTTCACCATGCAGCAACAGATCATACAGGAACTCGTGCGGGAACCTACTGTCTCCAGCAGCTTCAGCGTCCTCCCATAAAGCCATCAGAGGACCTTCGACTGCTCTAATTGCCTCTTCTTCAGGTATGGCCACATCAGTNACCCGATTCANCCCACGCTCGAGCAGACCGGTCTCATCTTGGGCAGTTAACTCTCTCCAGTCGGCAATACCCTCGTAACTTGAGCGGGCAATCAGTCTGAACAAATCTTCCTCGAGATTAGCACCAGTGCAGCATATCGCATGCACACGCTGAGCCTTGATAGCGGGCGCGAGTGTTCTCCCGATTTCGGCAGTGGACATCGCCCCCGCGAGAGTCACCATCAATCGCCCATCATTTCCGAGAAAAGAGCGCAGAGAGGAAGCACAGTCAGCCAAGGCTCCCGAGTTGAAGTGGCGGTAATTGCTTTCGATAAAGTCGCGCACCGACAAACACTCACCTCAAAATCTGTCGAGCATCTTCCTTCCCGCCAGCTCAATCTCGGGCACCGCCTTGACAACTTCGCGGTGAATATCATCTGCAAGAGCAGAAGGGTCACTGCCTCCGCAGGTGAAGATGTCGATTGCTAGGAGGCCGCTATCAGAGTAGCAATGTGCGCTGACATGGCTCTCATCAATCAGCACTACTGCGGCGAATCCAGGAGGACTCTCAGTCCCGTCGAACTGCTCGACGTGGGAGTGTACCTCTCTGACTCCGGCCCTTCGGACACAGTTACGCAGCACCTGCAGCATCCACTCACCATCACCTTCGAAGGGCGGCGAGTATCCAGTGTAGTCAAGGACCACGTGTCCGCCACGCGCTTCGGTGCCGTTCATAGGGAGGCCTCGTCGTTTTGCCGATTTCAAGGTGACTAATCGACCAGCCAGCCTTTCAGTCTGCGTAGGCCCTCGTAAATGGCCTCTTCATCAGCAGCATAAGATATGCGCACGAAACCCTCTCCTCCCGAAATCAATGACGCCGGGATGAGCTGAACCCCGGCTTCCAGAGCACCGTCAGCGAACTCGATATCAGTCATGCCGGTGCCTGTTACATCGACGAACACGTAGAACGCTCCTTCAGGCTCTACAACCCTCAGGCCAGGAATCCCTGAGAGACCTTCCACCATAATCTCGCGACGCTTGATGTACTCGCCATTGAACATCTCCACAGAATCGTCACAATCCAGAGCTACAGCAGCAGCGCGCATCAGGAACGTCGGGACATGGGATGCCGAGTTTGCCTGACTCTTGATTCCCGCTTTCATAGCAGCAGAGGGGCCAGTCAGGAAACCTAGACGCATACCAGTCATGGCCCACGACTTCGACCACCCATTGACGATAAGGGTCCTCTCACTTCCTCCTGGCAATGCATAGGGAGAAACATGAGGATAGTCCATCCAGACCAATCTAGCATAGATCTCGTCTGATACAATCCACAAATCATGCTCAACCGCGATGTCGACAATCTCCTGTAACTCCGCCGGAGTGAATACAGCTCCTGTAGGGTTGCATGGCGAATTGAGGAGGATCATTCTCGTCTTGTCTGTAATCGCTGCCCTGATTGCATCTATGTCTGGGTGGAAATTGTCACGACGTACAGGCACATTCACCGGAACAGCTCCAATCAACTTGAGCATCGGCTCATAGGAGGCCCATGCGGGTGCCAGTAGAATCGCCTCATCACCGGGCATGGTGGTCATCAGGAAGGAGTAGAGCAAAGCCTGCTTGGCACCAGGGGTGATAACCACGTCTTCTGCTTCGACCTCTATGTCATGATGTTTGGAGAGATAGTCAGACACCGCCTGGCACAGCTCCATTGATCCTTGACCCCGAGTATATTTCGTCTCCCCGCCCTCAAGTGCAGATATTGCCTCGCGAACAACCTCCTCTGGCGTGTCGAAGCCCGGCTCTCCCACAGTCCATCGGATGACTCCTGGTCCTGGGGGCTGTAGGTATGGGGCGAAGCCTACACCCAGTCCCTCATACCGCGATGAGATACGAGGCATACCGTTTGCGGGAGGCCCAACGGAGATGAACATACCCTTCAAGGGGGGCCCGCGGCTCGGGAGGTCGCTGCACGGGTGGCAGAGTAGCTATGCAACGGACTGCAGATCCGTGGACCCGGGTGCAAATCCCGGCCCGTGCTCCAGAATTATTCGCTTCATAGGGTAGCCTCTGTGTCATTATATGCCATCACTCCACCCAGAGACTGGTGCAAAGATGGCGGAGATAAACTTCCATCCCGATGACAGGGAGATGCCCACTCTGGAAATAGCCAAGAACATGGGCCTCATAGTACTCGTGTTATCAGTATTCGAGGTCATATTCTACGCGATGTTCTTGGAAGGGCAGATCCTCATGCCC
>PAYF01000004.1 GCA_002714745.1 Methanobacteriota archaeon
ACCGCTAGCGCTACCGCTATCGGCAAAATGGCCAGAAACCATGATCAAAGCAATCGCGGCGGCGAGGCCAATTGCGATGTTCCTCAAGTCAGTCGTTCTAAGCCCAATAGCGGCATTGTCGTTCTCATTTGTTCTAAGCATGGCTGCAACCATGTTGCTTCTGAGGTCTTACCATCATTTAGAACATTTCGGAGCCCACCCTATAGGGTGGGTTTGCAATATGGGGGCTGATAATTGATATTGATTGTAGGAAAAATCTGCGATTTAGAGCACCTAGGGGAGAATAAGGGCCGATAATTAGTGAAAAAATAACAACCGTAAACCGATGTACTAAGTCGCTATATCGAGTTTCGCCAGAACGTGGTTTGAATTGCCCTGGAAAGAAGTATTCTGAGCTCTCTGATTGATTCACCTCAGATCTCGTATGCGAGAATCTGAGAAGTGATAATTTTGACACCAAATTAAGTTCGAAAATTGGACTTTTCTTTATAAGTAAAAGGGTCGATAATAGGGCCTGATTGAACCCTAAATAGGGGGTATTTTGCCCCATATTAGGGTGATTTGTGCACCCATAATGGGCTCTTCGAGAGGCCGATAAATTCGATTTCTCGGTTATCATGATTCAGTACTTCTCTCGCGTGCGCGTGTGCATACAGGCGTAAATGGAGAGTTGTCCGGACCCGTCAGGACTCCACAAGGGAGTCCCGAACGGGTCGGTTATGTCTCGAGATCAGTCCTCGTCTTCGTCGAAGGCTTCGTCGATTGCCTCGTCGATCTCGTCGTCATCAAGGAACTCCTCGGTATAGTCGGCGTCCTCGTCGAAGTCATCCTCATCCTCTGAGCCCATTCCACGCCTTACCAAGGCAATCATTGCAATGATTGCAATAGCAGCGGCGATGAACGGTGCAGGCTCAGCCTGGAAGTCGTCCATGAACGTCAGCTCGTTGGCGTTGTCACCCAGGCCATCTCCGTTGGCGTCGTGCCACTCACCTGGGTCGTATGGGAAGAAGTCCTCACACAGAAGGTCAGTACAAACTGGATTCTCTGCATCTGCCGGGTTAGGGAAGCCATCGTTGTCCCAGTCGGGGTCAATAGCATCACACACACCGTCTCCAACGGTGCCTGTGTCGTCATCTGTGCCCCATATCTCATCGGCACCTGATGTGGCATCCATGCCAGGGTCATTGTCCCTTGGCATCACGTTGGCGTTCATTGAGTCACCATAGCCGCCAGAAGCTGCGCAGATAGCCTCAGTGACGTCCAGCCAGCCGTCTCCGTCATCATCGTTGTCGGAGTTGTCGCCGTAGCCATCACCATCGAGGTCGTTCTGCTCTGCTGGGTTCATTGGGAAGTCGTCATCGACATCCAGAGTACCATCGTTGTCGTCGTCTGGGTCGACAATGTCGCACTGGTGGTCACGGTCGTTGTCGTCAGGAACCGAGAAGGTATCCATCGGGTCAGTACCGCAGTTAGGCTCCTCAGAGTCTAGCCAGCCGTCATTGTCATCGTCAGTATCGGAGAAGTCTCCAATTCCGTCACCGTCGAAATCAGCGTACTCAGTAGCATCGAACGGGAAGGCGTCGTCGGTGTCAGGAGTTCCGTCACCGTCATCGTCTGTGTCAACCTTGTCGCACAGTCCATCGCCATCGTAGTCGTCTGGTACCGAATCAGCATCCAACGGATCCGATCCGCAAGCAGCTTCCTCAGCGTCAGTCCAGGCGTCGCCGTCGTCGTTGAGGTCACCATTGTCGCCTACTCCGTCACCGTCAGTGTCGACTGTCTCGTACGGGTCGTATGGGAATGCGTCGTTGACATCGAGGACAAGGTCGTTGTCGTCGTCGGTGTCAGCATTGTCGCCGATTCCATCGCCGTCAAAGTCAGCCCACTCTTCTGGGTCGGTTGGGAAGGCATCAACATCGTTGTCCCATCCGTCACCATCGACATCGCTGTCGATTGCGTCACAGATGCCATCTAGGTCACTGTCAACAGGTGTGTCAGTAACGTCAATTGGACTCGACATGCACTCAATCTCAACTTCATCGGTGTAGCCGTCATTGTCATCATCGTCGTCAGCGTTGTCGCCCACTCCGTCCATGTCGTTGTCAGCCCACTCGCTGGCGTTGTATGGGAATCTGTCGTCGTTGTCGAAGTAGCCGTCGTTGTCGTCGTCAGAGTCGATGACGTCACAGATGCTGTCATTATCGAAGTCAGCCGGGAAGTCCGAGCCGTCCATAGGATCAGTCAGACAGTCGACCTCGTCGGTGTTGTTCCAACCGTCGTTGTCGAGATCCCAATCCGAATTGTCTCCTATTCCATCACCATCAGAGTCCGTACTCTCATTGGCATCTTCAGGGAACGCATCTTCAGAGTCGATTACGCCATCACCATCAGTATCGGTATCTAGCAAGTCACAGATGCCGTCAGCGTCCGTGTCCTGTGGTACGCTAGTGTTGTCGTATGGATCGGTACCGCATAGGTTCTCCATGGAATCATACCAGCCGTCTCCATCGGCGTCTAGTGAGAAGAACGAGATAGTGACGTTGTAGTCCTGTCCCTCGTTGCCCGTGGCGTATCCAGCCCAGTTTCTAACGCCTATCATATTGAGAGCATCTCCGTAGTATCCGCCTGTAGTGCTGGAGTTCCAGCAAATCGTTGCGGACGAGTAAATCGGCTGACCGTAAGCAATGTTGCCCGTACCGGTACCGAAGATGTCCAGGATAATCCAGACGTTATAGCCCGAGTTGTAGTACTGGGTGCCTTCGTGGCTCACACAGACCTCGTAACCGTAGTTTGCAGGTACATCGAATGTGTACCTGTCAGTGGTGTCGACGTCCCCGTGGTTCCAGCCAGCGAACTCCAGTGTGTTGTTAGCTGTCCAATTGTTGTAATTGTCCACATGAACTGCATCAGATGGCCCTGCACCGGCATCTGCACCGGAGCCTGCATCGTCCTGCACGCCACCGGCTAACTCACTGAGTGGCCTGAACTGCAGGTCCAATGTGTAAGTTATCATCGATGCGCCATAGGTGTAGATACCCAATGTCAGCCAGCCGCCTTGGGTTACCCATAGGCCGGAAATGCCAGCGGTTGATCCTGTGTTGCTGTATTGCTGAGACACGAAGTATGCAGGATTAGACGGATAGCCGCAAGGCAGTGTCTGAATCTGACACTTGTACATGTACGTGTACACATACTGTCCATCTGTAGGCCAGCTGACATTCATGCTCAGGTACTTTCCTGGTGGAACTAGGATGTTGTAGTAGTCTCGTGGATCCCAGTTCTCGTCCAACCAACCTGTACAGATGCCGGCAGTATCGTTGGCATCACCATTGGCGTCGATTTGTGTACTATCGTTCAACCATGTATTGCCGCCTGGATTGGTATAGATATTGTCCGATGCATCAACGCCGCTACCACAGTCGTTGTGCGGAGCGCCTGGCTCATTGTCAGGTGTGATCATCGTCATATCGATGCTATAATCGCCACCACCCGTTTGTTGGTACACTCGGATGTACACATCCTGACCGCCATATGCATAGTCAATTGAACATGAAAGGAATCCTTGTACAGAACTGTATGAAACATAGCAGGCAGAATACAGGTATCCAGTTGCACTAGGGTAGTATATTCCTAGGTAGTACCAATCCTGCACTGGGAAGGTCATGTTGAGCTGCAGAGCATAGTTCTGAGGCATGTAGACCTTGTAGTAGTCATACCTGTCCCAATAGTCGTGGGCCCAGCCAGTAAAGGTCTGGTTCATTGGCTGAATTACAAGTGCGTCTGCACCGGTGGTCGAGTCGCCGCCGTCTTGGCCGGAGCCCGCATCATTGGGACTCGAGCTCTGAGCTGGTTCCTGTGATTGATTGAACATCGAATACTGGACTGTGTAGTTCAGCTCCCAGTCCTCGGCCGAATCATATTGTCTGACCATTATTACAACTTGTGAGGGTGAGCTCAACTGGTAGTTCCAGGTGTATGATTCGTTAGTTGCCAACGCGTGTGGGTTCCTGTATGTCGAGGTACTGCCTCCGATATAGGAGCCCGATGATGTGTACATGTAGAACCAAAGGTGGTTGTAGCCGTAAATCGAGCCGCCGCCTCCATCATCTGCCCCCCAATCTAGACGAGCCCATACACCGTAGTATGCTGGGACGTCCAGTAGGTAGTAGTCGTACTCGTCATAACCGTCACAAACCATTCCAGTTAGAGTGCCTTCCATCGCTGAAGAGGATACGTTAGTGGCATCCGCGGTGGTATCGCCAGCATCATCGCCAGATCCGCCATCGTTCTGTGACCAGCACGGTGGATCTACGGATGGAGTAACCTGCATCCACAGGAGGTATCCTGCGGCTGGATCAGTACTTCCCCAGTACCAGTACTCTACCTTGATGAACACGGTTGTATTGGTCACAGAGCCGCCCAAGTCAATGTATTCGGGCTGGTCGTACCATGAATATGCTAGCAAACCGGTTAAGTCAGCATTCTGGTAAATGTAGATGTCCAAATCGGCATTAGCGTCCCAATCCAGCGTAATATTCGCCGCATAACCGTCAGGGATGCTCATCGCCCAGATGTCAGAAGTATCAGAGGTTCCTACATTGCCAGACGCCTTATCCTCTGGGTTGAAAGCGTCCGCTGACAGTAATCCTGTGAATGAACCTAAGGATTCTGCAACCGTTAGTAATATGCCGCCGTCGCCCCAACTGTCAGTAGCGCCTAATGTCCATGTTCCAGCACCCGAGTAGGAGCCTAGGTTGCCTGAGGAGTAGCTGGCTAGAGAGCCAACGCCCCACGAGTAAGAGGTTCCGTTAGGTGCAGTCAAGGAAACTGCGGTCTCCATGGGGCACCAATAGTCGCACTCGTAGTCAAGACCGACTTCCTGGCCTGCAGATAGAGTGAAGGTGTCAGAAATCGATGACCAAGAGGTTCCGCTAGGACTTCCTCCTGTGCCCCAGTAGTAGCCGCCTCCCATCTCTAGGATTGGTGCGCCTGTCAGAGGCTGGACCTGATCGCCAGGCAATCCAGCGTCACCTGGCCAGACAGAAACTTCCAACTGGTAATCATCGACGGTAGTTGCGTAGTAGCAGTAGTAGCAGTTGACACCAATCATCATGGGGTCCCCAGCAAGATCATGTGGCCAGGTCACGTAGTTGTCGTAGGAACTGGTTGTGAAGTAGCAGTAAGGCGGGTTCGTGGTAGTGACTTCTCCAACCTCAGTGCTCATCGACAATTCGCCCGTAGTCGAGTAGTAACAGTAACCCCATGAGCCACCGTAAGAGCTAGAGGGATTGTAGGACCAACCTACCATTCCAGTAGGGCCTATGTGGAGCCTGTAGGCATAGTTGTCGTAGGTGCCCCCACCTGTGTGGTTCCAAGTCACAGTTGCCGTAACACCGTACCCCGGTGGTGCATCGACAATGAAGAAGTCGTTGTTGTTGTCGCTGGTGCTGGAATAGCCAGTAGCAGCGGAGTGACTCCCGAAGTAGACATTTGTCTCATTTGTTCCGTCCCAGTCGAAATCATTGGTGAGATTGATGGCCGTAGCATAGGTATTACCTGCATCAGTACCACGACAAGCGTCGTGTCCCGTACAGGATCCACCATTGATGGTGCCCTCCATTTTCACCGGAGTATCCCGTAACTCAGGCGGCTCAGTATGCGCATCGAACAGCGGAACTGCGATTGAGGCAATCATTAGTATGGCTAGACAGATTGAACGTGGGGCGTTATCATTCATGGGTGTCACTAACGTGCATCAGGCAATGTAAATGATATAATCATGCCGCTAGATGCTCACTACACCCCCTAAAGGGGTGGGAAACCAAAAAACTACTCTCAGGGCACCCAATCGGGGGGTTCGTTCCGATAATCATTGAATTATCAGAAACTATGTACAACGGATATTGAGTTTTTTAGATTCATTGCTCTCTAATCCAACTATCATCCTCTTGACGTATCCATGTCCCACATTCCTCACCCTCGTATCGCATGGGTTCGCTCTGAGTGTAGTCGCCACCATCGGGAAGGTCATACCAGCTGTCCACCTTGTCAGGTTCTGCGGCTAAATCAGAAGCTAAATCCTCGAATCCAGGAGGAGGAGGGGGGCTCATCTCAGGAGGCGGCGGCGGGGCCGAGTCAGAATTCTGCTTGGACTCTGGTAGCATTTCTGGTGGCATTGGAGGCTTTTCGGGGGGCGTTGGAGGTGTTTCTGGTGGCTGAGGGGGCATCTCAGGGGGCTCGGGAGGGGCTGTAACCTCTGACTCTACAGACATAGGCTCGCTGTACCTGCTGTACTCGTCATCCTTCCATGTCTCTTCAGTAAGTCCCTTCTTGCGCCCGATGGTGAATGCCACCGATGCTCCGATGGCACCTAGGATAACCAGTACTGCTAGAGCGGTGAGCAGCGGATTGAGTTTCATATGGTCAACGATTGTGAGTGGGTTGGCATTGTCACCCAGTCCGTCGCCGTTGCGATCCTCCCATTCTGTCACATCTAACGGGAAAACATCGGCTATGTCACTAACACCGTCATTGTCGTCGTCAGCATCCACTACATCGCAAGAGCCGTCTCCATCGGTGTCTAGAGGTACAGAAGAGGCTGACAGAGGCATTGTCTGGCAAATAGTCTCAACAGCATCAGGCCAATTATCACCATCATCGTCGGGATCAGTGTTGTCACCTATTCCGTCTCCGTCTGTGTCAATGGTCTCGCTGGAATCGAATGGAAAATCGTCGTCAATATCGGGAGTCATGTCATTGTCATCATCTGGGTCAAGAGGATCGCAAATTCTGTCACCATCCCAATCATCGGGTATTGAATTTGCATCGCGTGGATCGGAGCCGCAGTTGGGCTCCTCGAGGTCCATCCAACTGTCACCATCATCGTCCGGGTCCGCATTGTCACCAATTCCATCGAGGTCCAGGTCCTCCCACTCGGTAGCATCGAACTGGAACATGTCGAGAGTGTCGTCCACTCCGTCACCATCGTCATCTGGGTCCACCCTGTCACAGATGTGGTCTGAATCGAAGTCATCGGGTACAGAGAATGAGGAGAAAGGGTCGGTCTGGCAGTCTGCTTCGTCTGTGTCCGACCAGCCGTCGTTATCGTCGTCTAGGTCGCCATTATCGCCTACTCCATCGCCATCGTTGTCATCCCACTCATTAGGGTCAAGTGGGAAGGCATCCGAGGTATCGATTACGAAGTCGCCGTCATCATCCTGGTCCTGATTGTTACCAAAGCCGTCTCCATCAGTATCAACCCACTCGTTTGCGTCTAATGGGAAGGCGTCGTTAATGTCAGCGAAGCCGTCGTTGTCGTCATCGCCGTCAACGGCGTTGCAGGAGCCGTCCTGATCAGTGTCAGGCGGTATTGAGCTAGAATCGAGCGGGTCTGAGCCACATGTAGCCTCAGTGGAGTCAGTGAATCCATCTCCGTCATCATCGAGGTCTGCATTGTCGCCGATGCCGTCTCCGTCAGTATCGAGCCATTCCTGATCGTCGAGCGGAAACGCATCAGAAGCGTCCGGATATCCGTCATCGTCGTCATCTGTGTCGACTACATCGCAAGTACCATCTGAATCGGTATCGATTGGCTGGCTGTTGTAGTCCAGTGGATCGGTTCCGCACTGGTACTCATCAGAATCGGTCCAGCCGTCATTATCGTCGTCTTCATCCGAGTTATCGCCTACTCCGTCACTGTCTGTATCCTCCCACTCTGTGCTATCAAGCGGGAATGAATCGTTGGCATCGTCATAGCCGTCATCGTCATCGTCGTCGTCCAGTACATCACAGATACCATCCGCGTCGGTGTCCTGAGGCACGCTCGAGGCATCATCAGGGTCAGAACCACATGCAACCTCATCCTCATCATAGAAACCGTCGCCATCTGCATCGAGAGTGAATATCCAGATGGTCATGTTGTAATCTCCTTCGCCTGAAGCAGCGTAGATTTCGATAATCACACTGTCACCGCCTACATAGTATCCTGAACCGTTGGTAGTGATTGTCTCGGGGCTGGTGAAGAAAGATGAAGATGAGTCGATGATGTTAATCTGCATATCAGCCATCGCTATGTCGAAGTTAACATCGGAGGTGTCGAAAGAGACTGATACAGCGATTCCGTGGTCGACTGGGATTGCAGTCGAGTACTCGTCAACTACGTCTGCACTGGAAGATGCCCATCCAGAGAAGTCGTTCTGACCGATGTATGTGGCGATGTTAGTCGGGTTGTTGTAGTCATTAGATGCATCGTCTCCGGTTCCTGCATCATTTTGATTGTACACTGGAGATGAAGAGATGTTGTCGAATGTCAGAGTGAGTGTGTAATTGTCACCGCCGCTCCACGCACGCACCAAGAGAGTGACATTGGTTCCTCCAATCGCAGAATTTCCACTGGTGACATTTTCGGGATTGTCGTAATAGCTGTAATCAATGTAAGAGCCATTCTCATCGAACAGGTGGAGGTCTAGGTCAACACTAGATGTGTTCCAGGACAGGCTAGCGTTAATCGAGTGGAACATTGGCATTGTGATGCCGTACCAGTCATACTCATCCGCTGAATTATCGGCATAGCCGTAGTAGGTTGCATTCATGGCGTTCAGTGATGTAGGTGCAGATTGTACGTCTGAGGCGTCACCGCCAGTATTTGCATCGTTCTGGGACGATCCTCCGCCTCCTCCTGAAGAACTGGTTGAGAATATCCACACCTGCAGCGTATATTGCCCAGACCCAGTCCATTGATCCACTCTGATATAGACTGTGCTTCCTCCAACACTAGTGCCGTTCGAGGAGACGCTGTCGTAACTCGACGTCGAGAAGCTGGAGTCTATCGAGCTACCAGACGAGGAATATAGCCAGAGATCGAAGTCTGCTCCCGATGGAGATGTCAAACCTACTGCTATCCCGGTGTTGTTTGTCATATTCACTGCGTAGTAATCATCGGTATCGTTACTCGCACTCAGGTTACCGTAGTATGTGGAGGAATTGGCCGGAAGCCAGACTGCAGTTGACGTGGTACCTCCGGCATCTCCTCCAGAGCCAGCATCGTTTGCTAGTACGACTCCAGAGAGACAAGAAATCAGAATCAAGACGGTTATCGTAGATACAGCGCGGGGGCTGGTCATGCCCTTAGGGGCATGCGTGTATGCTTGAACTTTGGCACCAATGGTTAGTGCAGAAATTGCACCTTATCAGCATAACTAATAGTCAGTAATTGTAGAATCCCTGGCCGCTCTTTCGGCCTAATTTCCCCTGCTCCACCATCTCGATTAATAGGGGCGCAGGGGCATACTTGTCGTCCTCCATTCCCTCATGTAGGACTTTCATGATGTGGAGTACTGTATCCAAACCAATCAGATCTGCTAGAGCTAGTGGTCCAATCGGATGATTCATCCCAAGTTTCATGATTCCGTCTATCGCCTCTGGCTCAGCCACTCCCTCCTGGAGGGTCAGTATCGCCTCATTGAGCATCGGGCACAGTATCCTGTTGCTTACAAACCCGGGCGAGTCATTGCATGAAAGTGCAGTCTTGCCCATTCTTTCAGCCGCCTCGACCACAGCGGTATTGACTTCGTCGGAAGTTTGCGAGCCGTTGATTATCTCAACGAGTTTCATTATAGGTACCGGATTCATGAAATGCATTCCGATTACTCTGTCTGGCCTGTTTGTCGCAGCTGCAATCTCGTCGATACTGATGCTCGATGTGTTGCTCGCCAGTATCGCACCGCTCTTGCAGATTGCATCGAGCTCAGAGAAGGTAGAGAACTTGAGATTGGGGATTTCAGGAATCGCCTCGATAATTAAGTCGCAATCAGATGCTGATTTCTTACTTGTTGACGTGCGCACGCGTGCGAGGGCAGAATCTGATTCCTCCTGACTCATCCTTCCCTTGGATACTAGCTTGGAGAGAGACTTCTCGATGGATGACATTCCGCTTTCCACATAGGACTGTTCAATGTCAATCATCAGAACTTCATAGCCAGCGCAGGCTGCTACCTGAGCTATGCCATTGCCCATCTGTCCGGCCCCTAGGACAGCTATGCTGCCGATTTCCATGCCCCTTCGAGAAGGGGCAGGGGCATGAGCCTTACTCAGTTGAATCGTCCTCGGATGAGTTGCTGCTGGAGACTGATTCTACTTCGGACATAATCTCATCAATATCCGGCCCGTGTTTGAGTAGCCTTTCTTTCCTAGCCCTGCGATTCCTAATTCCGACTGTAGGAACTATGACGAGGAGGATTAGAACGATTCCTGCTAGCGAGAACCACCACAGCATTGGCCCTGAGGCTCTGGCATCATCGAGGGCCCAGTCGATCCACTCCTGTTCTAGCACCTCAATAGAAGCTGAGTTCTCGTTGTTAGCCCCATCCGAGGACAGGGCGTTGATGACGTGAGTGCCTGGAATCTCCGGAATACCAATTTCAACTTCGAACAGGCCACTGTCTTCACAGATGAAGTCAACAGAATCTGTATCGGACCAAACCATCACAGATGCGCCCCTCTCGCATGTTCCACTGACGACTCTCTGGACCTCCAAGGAGGAGGTTCTGTTCGCCTTCTCCTCCAATGTCAATGATGGTGGAATGGTGTCGCGAACTATTGAAAGAGTGTAGTTGTCATAGTGGTCCAGTGCCTCAATTTCGATTAGGAATTGATTGTTTCCTTCTATGAGTTCCAATGTGAGAGTAACAACAGCAGCACCTGGCTCGATTAGGCTTCTCTGTTCCGAGCCGACCCTGCTCCACCAAATCTCCTGGTCTGGGCCTCTCTGTAATATCGCCTCGACGACATCGATTGCCTTCAGGCCCCCATCCCAATCTGCAGAAACATGAGTTGCGTAGATTGAGGGGTCCAGCATTATGTCTCGGCACTCTTTGAATCTGTTATCATTCTCATGTGGCTCGGTTCCGTCGACGGCCACCAGACATACCTCATGCATGCCAGTGTGGTTGAGTTCGAAAAGTGCCCCTCCAGTGACATCCGTGCGCTCACTTATCGTCACACCATCGATAGTGAAGGTGACATCAACCTCCTCGCTAGCGAGCCATGACAGGCCCTGCCTGTGATCGAAGAACGACGTCTCTGTGCCGGGGTTGATTGACCACTCAACCACTGGGGGTGTGCTATCCAGAGCCATGGGCCAAGTCTCAACTACGGAGTTGTTCGCCCAGTCTGTCAGCTCTAGGCTCATCACGTACTCTCCATCTGGGAGCTGTGATGTGTTGATACTGTACTGTGCAATCTGAGTGGTCTGTCCGGGGTCATCTTGCAGCCTAGGTTGTGGGATCATCTGAGATGTGTCGCATTGGACCAGTTCATGCGGGGAGTTCACCGCAGACAATCTGAAGCACCAATCTTGGATATCCACCGAGATGATTGCAGTCATCACTCCCTCTGTCAAATTCAGGGGATCTGTGATGGTTACTGAGTCATAGTGGAAGCCTGCTTGGTCTGTGACCTCAATCAAATCAGCCGAGGGGGCAGTCGGATCGAATACCACAGTGAAGTCGCGTGTGAACGAATTGCCCGCCGGATCAGTGACCACGATGTCGAATGCACTGCTTCCGTTCACATAGTAGAAAGTGGACTCCTGATGTTGCCTCGGCTCCGCCTCAGTGAGATGGATTGTGACCTCGGCGTTTCCATTCTCATCTAGGGCTACCGGATTGCCAGAGTGGATTACACTGGCCCCGGGCTCGGAATGCAGTGTGTAGGTCAGAATTGGTTGATTGGTTATCCAAGGGATGTCAGAGAGCACCAAGGGCGGTGCTGTGACATCGTAGGAAACAGCGAGATGGGCCTGGGCCGAGCGATTCGCCCTGTCTGTTAGAGTGGCTGAATATTGGTGCCACTGCTCGACTTCAGGCAGTGTTGAGTTAATCCAGACTTCTCTGAAACTGACGTTATCTGGAATCGCGAAGTGATTGCCGCTATTCCAGATTTCTGTCAGGTTGTGGTATGCGAGTTCTGTGTCCAGTGCTCCCACTGAATCGGCATCTGGTATGCTGGTTAGATTGTCTGCAGCAAACCAATTGAGATCATCTAGTCTGAATCCGATACCGGTATCCAGAGCATGAATCCTTATCGGAACAACAGAATTGGTCTCAGTCATGTTCTCAGGGACTACAAAGGATATCTCTGGATCCAATTCTGCCAATTCGTAGGTATACGGCAGACGCAGGCTTATCCCACCTTCGACCACCACTTCTACATGCCCAGTCCAAACGCCCGCATGCTCTGGACGCTCGTATGCCAGATTCACTTGGAATGCAGATGACGGGACCTGTCCTGCCAGAGCATCGCTTCCGTTCGGCCATAGGGATGAGATTTCCCCCGGTGTCATTGTGAAGTTGTCAGTGATTGTCAACTGGTCGCCTCCGATGACCTCGATGTCAATCCAAAACTGAACGGTGCCACTGGGCACCGACCAGCCATGAACTGCAACTGCGTAATACCCGTCTTCGGGAGAGGTGATTCTGATACTCTCAGACGAGGAGGCGGACCAGGAGCGTGTTACCTCCTCATTTGAGGAGAAAGTGCCATCACCGTTAGAGTCTCTGAATAGATAAAGGTCTAGATCGGCATCGTCGTGTGAATTCATTCTAATGTCGATCTCAGTGGAGTTCTGGATGCTCATATTGTGCCACCAAGATGCAGTCATCTTGTCTCCTGAAACATCTTGGAATGCAGTCTCATTGTCGAAGTATGCTGGCTGGCTCCAGCCGTAGGATGATACTGAGTCAATGTTCAGGGGAATCGTGGAAACGACATGGACGGCATCCACGCCGCTGCCTTCAGACCAGTCTGTGACTAGTTTATCGAATCCAGATTCCTCGGCCGCGAGATATCCGACTGATACATTGAGAGGATTGTCGTTAGTAGAGACTCCATGCAGGGCTGTGTGCAGAACTAGTTGGTGGACGCCTTGCTCGGCGGGCACTGCGAACATCTCTCGAGACGTGCCTGTGAATGTGCCCCAGTTGTGAGAGCCCCCTCCGGCATGATTGTTGGTAGATCGCGACTCAATGTAGAAAGTTGAGTCCCCGTATGAGTCCGGATCATCCTCCGCATACCCGTGCGGAGTCTCAGACAGCCAAAGGACATCTATGTCGGTGTATGGATTATCATCCCAATCGACATCGAGAATAGCAGTACCTCCGGTGTCCCATTCCTCCGGCCACTCTACAGATAGGAATCTCCAGTCGCCGCTCTCCGCTCTCCAATTCCATCTTGTAGCTCCACTTATCCAGGACTCGTCGTAGAGAGTCTGGTTGGAGACGTTGCCGTCCAGCGGCTTGGCTTCAAGAGAAAATGGGCCCATCCAAGGCACATTAGTGACTACAGGGAGGGTCCAGTTCCTCTGTGGCAACGTAGTTGTCAAGTTACCACCCTGGTCAATTTCAAACGACTCTATCAACACCCCGTGCTGGTGCAGTCCTGGCTGTGCATCATTAGGAACTGATATCGTCATCTGCGCGGATGTAGATCCGTTTGCAGGAATTACCGTGGTTGTTGGCATGGTAATCCAATCATGTCCGGTACTTCCGAAGGCGGTCCAGTCAACTTCGATTCTTACAGGGTCGTCTGAGAGGTGCCCGTTAGAATTCCAGACTCCAAGGAATATTCCATCCCTAGCATCCTCAAATGGCAACCCGACTCTGACCTCGGCGTTGGGCCCGTTACTCCACCAATAGGTCACCTCCTCGAGTTCACTCGACTCGGTCCAATCATCTGAATCCACCATTGAGTCGTTGTCGAAATCTTCGACATAGATTCCGTCTTCGTCATCATCGGTCCATCGATAGATCTGTAGGAACACTCGCTCCTCCGAACTCCTATCCTGATTGCCATCGAAAGCCGAGTACTCTATCGTAGCCCTGGCCCTGAGTTGCACGGTATCCGCCGGTAGTTTGTACTCTGTTCCATTGGAGATGTGCAGTGGAATCAGCAGGTCCGGCCTGTCTCCTTGATGGCCATCCCAAGAGTCATTTACTCCTTCTTCACTTCCATTACCTAGACTCTCCCATACGTGAACGGTGTGCTCAAGGGGAGTGAAAGCGGTAGGCGTGAACCTCAGCATGACATCAGAATCACCGTAATTTTCGAACCCCAGATCTACGATTTGAGATTCGCCAGGACGCATGAGATTGATGTTAGCATCCCTATGCTTGCCTTGGAAAGTCCCGCTGTTCCACTGTGCCGGACTTGCCCACCAAGTGCCATTGGCGCCGTCGAGTGTTGCTGTCGCACGCGA
The DNA here is from genome assembly GCA_002714745.1 of Methanobacteriota archaeon. Taxonomy (GTDB): domain Archaea; phylum Thermoplasmatota; class Poseidoniia; order Poseidoniales; family Thalassarchaeaceae; genus Thalassarchaeum. Next base: position 14,252 of record PAYF01000004.1, read on the forward strand.
GGCGTTGAACCAGCCTCCTCCTTGCACGAATGGTTCGTACCCTCTGTCATCGGAAGTAGACAGGATGAAATCTCTGAATTCCTGAGAGCCTGGATAGTCTCCAAGGTTCTCCTGCCAAGCCTCGGCTACCAATGCCATCAGTCCGGCAGCGATAGGTGTAGCAAGACTGGTTCCTCCCCAAGTCCCCCATGCTGAGTTCGCGTCGTCTCTAGAATTGAGTGGTAAATTGCCCGTAGCGGACCAGCCGACAGAGACTATGTCAGGGTCCATCCTCCCAACCACATTCGGCCCACGGTTTGACCAAGGTGCGTTCTGGCCCCATGAGTCGCTGGATCGGCTACTGAATGCTCCCACGGAGAAGATTCCGTGCGCTGCACCTGGAACCTTTGCTGTACCGAATCCGTGGCCGCCGTTGCCGATGGCAACAGAATACGATGCGTTGTCGTTGTAGATTCTAGTCANCCANTCTAGGNAAAGCGAATACCCGTCNGCTCCGGCNTCNTCAATTGATGAATATCCGAANGAAANCGANCCCATGTGAGGCTGGTCGCCTTGTGTCAGAGTAACTCCGTCGTAGCCNTCAGCGATGAATCTCCAACCATCCAATGAATGNCCGCCNGAGTAGTGGTTACCAATCGATGAAATGGTTGCGTTGGGNGCCATNCCTAGNACCTTGCCGTCACTAATNACGCCCTGAGCTGCGACTGCGCTCGCGCANAGGGTCCCGTGNCTGCCAGACTCGAGCATGAACANCGTCANGTTNCCTGCACCNGGAATTCTGTTGTTGTAGCCGTGACGAGNNGCATAAGTCTCNGANTATGGGACNCCGTTGGTTCCGTCNGCCACCCAATATACGAGNCCTCCTGAAATGTCCCAAAGTCCGTCACCGTTGGTATCNAANCCAGCAGTCTCCTCNCCTGGCCTCATAGGNACATCGTTGTGGAACTCTCCNTCCCGGTTGATGTCNGGATAGACCGTCTCATACAAGCCGGAAACTCTGTCGTCGACNACNAGAATTGGGACNTCNCCTCCGGCCTTGTTNCGAAGAGTGGAGTCGGGATGCTCNCCTANGTGNTANTCTCCAGACAGAGATGCGTTCAGGCCTGTAATGTTGTAGCCTGAGATGTCNAGCACTCCNTCGGTGTTGTTATCGTAATCAATTGTCGAGGTGTCNGCATACCAAGTTGATCTGGATGGGTATGCATCTCCNTGCACCAGCCAGTAATACATGCTGTTGTGATCGAACATCAGAGGCCAGCCATGGTAAGGTGACTTGGAATCGGTTACTCGGGCCTGAGTTCCNTTCAGATCGGGGTGAGCGAAGTCGACCCCAGTATCTGCTACGGCCACTACCATACCCTCTCCGGTATAGCCTCTATCCCATGCATCGATAGCCCCGTGAATCTCTCCACTTCTCACCGATTCAGGCTCTATTCCCGGTGGTGCCTCGAACGGAGTTGTGTCGTATGGCTGTGGTGAATTCTGTGCATCCAGTATCGCGATGACTCCGCTGACTCCAGCGAGTTTGTGGAATATCTCTGAGTCCATCCAGAAGGTCCTGTGATTGATTCCTTCTGTGGGGTCCAAGGCGACCATTGACTCGCCTGGATTCGCGGGCTCCTGCTCTTCGATAGCACCATTGTCATACTGCCATTGGTTGAGAATAGCCAGAGAGCGTGAGATGACGGTCACTCTCACTTTATCTGAACCTGAGTCGATTCGTTCGAATATACTAGACTCTATCCAAGGTGAGGTCATCCCTTCGATGGATTGTTCAGATAGTGAGTTGGCTGGAAAGTAATCAATATTCTTCGGTGTGCCAGTTTGTGAGTCGGATTCGGACACTATAGCGGAAGCAGGAGAAGTCAGCATTAGGAATGCCAAGAGGAATGCCCATCGCTGACGCATGGAGTCAAGGGCACTCGTGGAACCTTTGATGCTGTCGCATGCCTGTCCCCGTCAAATCAAAAGCGAGAGTCCCTCGTCATCGCCCCGGAGTCCCGTGGTGTAGTGGTCCATCATACCGGGTTTTGGTCCCGGTGACGGAGGTTCGAATCCTCCCGGGACTACCACTAATTCTCAATGGGTCCCGAATCATCTGATAGGTCGCGTGTGATATTCTTCTGATGGCTCTCGAGAGTGCCTCCACCGATTTCCAGTAGTTTGGCGTCTCGCCATAGCCTCTCCACTGTGTACTCGCCCACATAGCCATATCCTCCCATAACTTGTATGGCCTTGTCTGCGATGTTCTTTGCAGCAGTTGTTCCGAACAGTTTGACTCCGTCTGAATCCAACCTGTTCCCGGACATCGATAGGTCGGTGGCGCGCGCGGTATCGTAGACATATGCACGCATTGCTCTGTACTCAGCCCAAGATTCTCCGATNTGCCTCTGAATCTGACCGAAGTCACGAATCTTGCTNCCGAAGGCTTCTCTCTCACCTGCATACTGGTTCATCGCCGCCAGACAACGCCTAGCTATACCAACGCCCATAGCAGCTAGGCCGATTCTCTCTAGTTCGAGATTCCTCATCATATGAATCATCGACTCACCGGGGCCTCCGACTACGTTCTCAGCGGGAATCACGCAGTCATCGAACACCAACTCGGCAGTATTGCTGGCCCTCATTCCCAATTTGTCATCGATCTTCTGACCAACTGAGTATCCTGGCATGCCCTTCTCAACGATGAAGGTGGTGACTTCTGCCCTACCTTTCGAGTCAGTTCCTGTCCTAGCATACAGCCATACAATGTCTGCAGGAGTCCCTTCATCATCTATTGAGCCGTTGGTAATCCACATCTTCCTACCGTTTATTGTCCACGAACCGTCATCGTTGAGACTAGCAGTAGTCTGCATTCCCAAGACATCTGTTCCGTAGCCAGGTTCGCTCATCGCCATGCAGCCTATCCACTCGCCACTGCACAATTTGGGCAGGATTCTGCTCTTTTGCTCCTCACTGCCATTGTGAGCGAGATTGTTTGTCAGCAGTTGGTCATGAGCTAGGTAAGCTAGACAGAGTCCGGGATCGGAATATGACAATTCCTCGTTGATTATCGCAACAGCAGTAGCGTCCATTCCAGCNCCTCCGTACTCTGGAGGTACNGAGATTCCGAGGATTCCCTGTTCNCCTAATCGCCTGAACAGTGCTGCNTTGAATCTCTCGTCTCGNTCGTGCTCTAGTGCTTGNGGTTCGACTTCGTCTGCAACGAAGTCCCGTACCATCTGTCTGAGCATAGCATGCTCTTCTGTCGGGTTAGCGAGATCCAATTCGCGCCAATCGTCCATGAGGGTCCCAGTGCATGCCTTCGTATGAGTGATTCGTAGGGCACGCCTACGGCGTGACTCTTCTGCTGTCTCTTGGGAATGGAATTGCCTCGCGAATGTGCTCAGCTCCAGCCAACCAGGTGCAGACCCTGTCTACGCCCAAGCCGAAGCCACCGTGAGGCACCCCTCCAAATCGCCTTACATCGATGTAAAACTCGTAGGCCTCCATAGGAGTGTTCTCTTCCTCAATCCTCTCTAAAATTTCTCCTTCGGACCATGTCCTCTCCCCTCCGCCGATGATTTCGCCATAGCCTTCAGGAGCCAATAAGTCGTGACAGAGGACATACTTGGGATCATCAGGGTCTGGACGGTGGTAGAAGGGCTTAGCGACCCTAGGGTAGTGAGTCAAGAAGTGAGGCACATCAAAGTCTGCAGTGAGAATCTTCTCCTTTGAGTAGTCCAAGTCTTGACCCCATTGCACTTCGACACCTTTGCCTTGTAGAATCTCTATCGCCTCATCGTATCGCATCCTCGGGTATTCACTGTCTGCATATTGGGCTATCAGATCCAAGTCACGCTCGAGGCTAGTCAGTTCGTCTGACCTCTCGTCAAGTAGTGTCCTAGCTATATGTCGCACCACACCTTCGCCATGTTCCATAACCTCAGTATTGGATGCCCATGCGATTTCCATCTCAGCGTGCCAGAACTCTGTCAAGTGTCTACGAGTTCTGCTCTTCTCGGCCCTGAATGAGGGGGCCATGGTATACAGGCGCTCAAGCGCTGGCATCGCTGCTTCTGCGTAGAGTTGCCAAGATTGTGTCAAGTAGGCCTTGCGTCCGAAATAAGGGACTTCGAATAGAGTTGAACCGCCCTCTACGGCCCCGGATACGAAGTTAGGGGCTTGGTACTCAATGAAATCGAGGTCGCGGAAGTACGAATGGATTGCGCCGAATACTGTGGAGCGGAGTTTGAGCATCGTAGTCATTCTGCCTGTTCGCAGGTAAAGGTGACGGTGATCCAAGAGGAACTCCGTTTCTCCTCCGTCCGATTCTGCCATAGCCGATTCTGTGATGGGGAACGGCCTGTCAGGATTCACTGGCCCCACAACTTCTCCCGAAGTAACTTGAATCTCATGACCGTGCTGCCGGTCAGTCGGGCTGGCGATACCTCTGATGATGACACTTGATTCGATTAGGGCGTTGCTCAGAGACTCAAAGCACTCGTCACCTACCGCATCTCTCTTGATGACACACTGTACATTACCTGTGGAGTCGCGAAGGACCATGAACCAGATTTTGTTTGTGCCTCTGGTTCGGTGCACCCATGCTTTCAGTTCGACCTCGGAGTCGTCATGCAACCCTGAATTGACATCGCCTATCCAGTACTCCTTACCCATGGGTGCTCCTTTCGGCGTGAAGGTCGGGCGGTATAGGTTACTCGGTTTGAGAGGGTCATGATGGCGGGTCTGACGGGATTCGAACCCGCGACCGACGGGTTAAGAGCCCGTCGCTCTACCTGACTAAGCTACAGACCCAGTACGGCGAATTGCCGCCCCTCTATAACGNCGACGGACGGGATTCAACCNAGCCTGCCACCTTGTTTGAGCAAGGTAGAGACTCCGGATGGTGCAGCCATCACAACTGCATCGCACATGTCCACGAACAAACCGACTTCCACCACTCCATCTATCGATCTAATTTGCCTCTCCAGTGAAGAAGGATCGGAGATAGTAGGTCCGAACCTACAGTCGAGGATGTATCCGTCATTGTCTGTGANNTAGGGAGATNCATTTCCTCTCAAGGTGACTTGTCCNGGGCATATCTCTTGTAATTCNGCAGAGGCNCTCTGCCAGNCTTCCCTTCTTACNTCGAGTGGTAGGTCGAATTCTCCNAGGNTTCCAACCTGTTTGCGGTCGTCTGCNACCACAACCATGGCANCGGATTTCTCTGCGACNNGTTTTTCGCGTGTGAGCGCNCCNCCGCCTCCNTTGATGAGTTGGAAATCTGGGTCGAACTCGTCCGCCCCATCTATTGTGATGTCGAGAGGAGTTGCTTCTTCCAATGTGGACAGAGGAATTCCTAGGGCCTCTGCCAATTCCCTAGTGGCCTCACTGGTAGGGACTCCAATCACATTGATTCCTTCCTCGGAAATCATCCTGCCAATCTCAATAACTGTGTACTTGACTGTGGACCCGGTTCCTAGACCGATTCTCATGCCGTCGCGTATGAATGAACATGCAGTAATTCCTGCCTCGCGCTTCAGCTCCTCGACGTTGTCCATGCCGCCGCGGTGTGGTGGGCTGTGAATGATGCTTTCCGATTCGGGGCCTTCCAAAAGGACTCAATCACTGACCGAGGGGTTCATGTTGGTGCGCCTCGCCGTGAATATGAGGGAGCAGGAGGGTTGCTGACAGTGTACGACACTGAGGAAAGTCCCCTCTCCGCGATGCAGGTGGTCCGGCGCAAGCCGGAGGTCCGGGAGGGCCGGCTCTGCAACAGAAACGAACCACGACAGGCGTACTATGAACCCGAAAGGGGGAGGTTTCCTGAACGTGGCTGGAACGAGCACCCCCACCGGAGCAAGTCCAAGCAGGTCCGTATGGCATCGGCAGGACCGGGTAGGACGCATAGTTGAATGCGACCAGCCGAAAGGTGAACAGAAAGGGGCTTACTCCCTGCTCCCTCGCCCCTACCTGTTATTCCACGATGGCATCGAGTACGGGTTCGGCGGCAAGAGCCCCGCTATGCTCGTAATCAAGCCACGACTCTCCCTTAGTTATCCTCGTACCCACTTCGTGGTAAGCCACTATCATGGCAGGCAGTAAGATGGAACTGGTCAACAGGGCCAAGATTAGCAGTAGCATCATCAATACGAAGAAGTTCTGCAGACCTGGGATTGCTACGAACAATCCGGCGGCCAAACCAGCACAGGTTGTAGTGGTCGTCTCGAAGATGGTCTGACCGGTCTTCGCAACTGACTTCACGATGCCAGAGGGAGTCTCCCGTTCGTCTTTGATTCTGTCAACGATGTGAATTGAGTCATCGACTCCGATTCCGAACACGATTGTACCAACCATCGCTGTGAAGAAATTCACATTGACCCCTCCGCTGCGCATCAGCAGAGGCTGCCAGACGACTACAACTCCTACTGCAATCATTGTGAAGAAAGCCAGCCTAGGTGATCTGAACAGGATGGCCATCGCTATCAGCAGAATCAGCATGGTAGCAATCGTAGTCTCAGATTGGGCCTCCTGAACCCCGTCATTAACATCAATCGAAACTGGGAGTCCTCCTGTGAGCAGTGAATTGAACACCTGCTCGATTTCCAATCCGGTGCATGTCCAAGAGGAGTCGCACGCGTTCCCTCCAGAGAGGAAGCCGTCTATTGCATCCCTCAGTACCGTTGCATCTGCGAGATTGATGTAGGGCTGATTGACGTATACCAGTGTCTTTGTCTCTCCGCTTCCTTGGTCTGCATTCATCAGCATTGAGCGAACTTCTGGAGAGAGTGTATCAAAAGCGACGTTGACCATATCCTCTCTGCTGGTGGCTGCGTATGGCCAGCAATCCGGACGCAATGGGTTAGACGACTCATCCCAGCACTCTTCGTGTAGAATCTCCCACAGGCTCTGATCATACAGTTCCAAATCCCCTATGACCACATCAACATGTATCGATTTGAGTATTGTGACCAGACTGACTGTAGAAGTATTGGCGACCTGGTCTATTTTATCCACTTGCATAATATCTATCGCATCGAGGATAGGGAGGTCGCGTATCGGAGCAGTCCCGTTCTGAGCCCCACGTTGAGTCGCATCGACGATGAACATGTTTGTCTGCCCGCCCTCGAAAACNTANCTATACTCTCTGAGAGTCTCGTATGACTCGAGNCCGGGAGGGACCTCGTCNGAGGATCCNCTCAGNCCCTTGCCAAGTTCTTCTTCGAGAATCGATCCACCCCAAACAGTCAATACTACAGTAACTAACAACACTAGGACTGTATTCTTCACTGGAATCTCGCCTATCTTCTCCCATAGTCTGTCAAAAGCCTTGGAGGGGGACTTTCTGTACCTGAGTAACTGCACAAGAGCCGGCACTAGAATCATCGACATCACGAATGTTATTGCGATNCCCAGAAGCAGAGTCGTTCCCACGGTCCTCATCGGCTCGATAGGGACAAGGCTGGGCCATCTAAGAACGCTGAACCCAATTATCGTAGTCAGTGCAGAGAGGAAAATTGCGTGACCCGTCGTAAGAACCGCTCTAACAGTCGCTGTCAGAGTGATATGAGAATCCCATGGGTCGATATCCTCAGTCTGGAAACCATCCCTCTGGGCCGACCATGCCATCTCCAGTCTCTCTTCGATTAACTCGACTCGATTCTCCTCTATACGATTGGTCAGATGCAGGGCGTAATCCACACCCAGGCCAACTAGAATCGGCCCTACAGAGATAATCATCGGAGTCAGCATGATGTCAGCAATCACGGTGATTCCGAAGGTGATTGCCAAGCTCATCAGGATTGGAGCCCCACAGATGATTATGACCTTAGGATTGCGGTGTAGCAGAAGCATTGCCAGACACACAAGCACGCCACTAATCGGCAGCATTCGGTCCACCAACTCCTGATAGATGGCATCCGAAATATCGTGTACCACTGGAGTCAATCCGGTGATGGTTACAGCCTTCCTATCTACAGTGGAGGTGAATTCGTCCATCGTTGAAGTCGGAGAGAGATATGTGCGGTGACAGATCTGGCAGATTGTCGCGTCTGATTCCTCATAGATCAGTAACTCAGCGTGTCTGATGAACGCCTTGTGGTCCCTGAGTTGCCCTGACGGATTCTCTTCCGACTTGCCCTTGGGGTCGTCGCGTGGTGTTATCGCAGTGTCTGACATGTCGAACTTCAGGCCCATAACGACAACAGTCGTGTCCCAAATTCCGTCGTTGTTCGTGTCTCGAATGAAGCTGGATAGTAGAGGTTCTGCGTTNTCTACGAAACGATCAATTCTCTCTTGAGCGCCATCTCCTTCGGGAATCGAGTATCCTTCAAACGGATTCAATGAAGATACTGCGCAGTCCTCTCCNTCTCCAGTAGGTAATGCGTACTTCTCCATAGCGCAGTTGAACCTGTAACTGGATGAGTTTGCCTCCTTGACAATCTGGGCTGGAGACAGAATCCAGACCACTCCATCTATCGCCCCTCTGTCTTCCTTGTTGTAATCCAAACCGGATTGGNANCCTCCGATGCCACGATTCTGATCATCACCCTCAATCCANGATATCTGTTTGAGAATNTCGACATGAGTNATGTTCTCTGTNCCTCGCATGGATGGGTCAGCAATNGCATTGTCAGTNTGGATGTAGAGCATGAAGATATCAGTGGACCATTGTTCACGGACCTGTTGTAGAAGTTCGGTGGAATCGGCCCCATCAGGCAGATAGATCTCTACATCTCCGTTAATCTGGTGTTCGAATTCCATCGCATCTCTGCCTATCGTAGCTGTAACTAGAATCATCAGAATCACTACAGCTGCAGGGCTTCTGAGAATCGAGGAATAAGTCAGTTCAGCGGTCCTCCGGGTGACTGCATCTGCGGCATCACTGGCATCATCCATCAGTTGTGCAGCTGTATCTAAACCGCCACCGATAAAACTCGATGAGATTGCTTTCTTAGCATAGTCGATTTCCTGCTTGACTGGTTTCAAGGATTCAAAGAATCGATCCCAGAAAGCCTGCTCGTCGTCGCGGTTATCGTCGGACTCGACAGAGTATCTGTCGCCCGAATCCTCCTCTGCCACGCTAGGGTGCCCCTGCGGGAGCCAAATGAAGCGTTCGCAATGGCTCTCCGTCAAAGACGAATTAGAATGGTAACTCTAACGTTGGACTCGCTCCCGATGGACTCAAGGCATACGTTAGGTTGGCAGACACATGGAGTTGGTCACCGGAGGAGCTGGATTCATCGGCTCGCACCTAGTGGATTCACTAGTTGCAAATGGTAAGTCCGTCAGGGTGCTTGACAACTTCAGCAGCGGTAGGATGGAGTTTCTCAATCATCACGATGGCTCAGGGCTAGTCGAGGTCGTCAAAGCGGATTTACTCGATAATTCGGCAGTCAGACAAGCGATGGTCGGTGTCGAAGTCGTCCACCACATGGCTGCTAACCCTGATATCAGACTAGGCACTACTGTGACAGATACCGATCTCAAGCAAGGCACTGTGGCGACCTACAATGTGCTTGAGGCGATGAGGCTCGAGGATGTCGGGCAGATTTCGTTTTCGTCCTCATCTGCAGTATACGGAGAGGCTGATGTCATGCCAACACCCGAAACCTATGGTCCAATCAAACCAATCTCTCTTTACGGGGCCTCCAAACTAGCATCAGAGGCACTAATCACTGCCTGGTGCGGCACCTTCGGAGCAAAGTCTTGGATTCACCGCTTCGCTAACATCGTAGGTCCGAGGGGAACTCACGGGGTGATTTACGACTTTATCCACAAGCTGAAAGCAGACCCGAGCAGGCTCGAAGTTCTAGGCAATGGCATGCAAGAGAAATCGTACATGTCCGCCCAAGATTGTGTGCATGCTATGGTCCATCTCATCGGCAACACCGACTCGGATGTCAATCTGTACAACCTAGGTACTGGGGACACTTGCTCCGTGAGACGTATAGCCGAGATTGTGGTGGAGGAAAGTGGTCTCGAAGGAGTCTCGATCGAATACACAGGCGGTGACAGAGGATGGGCAGGCGATGTTCCCAAGACATCCCTAAATGTGGATAGCCTGTTCGACACCGGTTTCAGGCCGGAGATGAAGTCAGAGCAAGCAATCAGGCACACTGCTAGCGCGCTGATATCAGAGATTGGGCTTTGATGTTGAATCAGTAATGACCATTTCATTAACCTGAACCACGAGGATGTGCCGTGAGCAAGCGCTGGTATCAGGATAACAGGAGGGATGCTTGGAGGCGCATAGCGCGCTCAAAGGGATACAGAACACGGTCCGCATACAAGTTGAAGCAGATCCAAGAAAGATTCGGGATAATCAGATCCGGAGACTGTGTGCTCGATGTTGGATGCCACCCTGGCGGGTGGTTGCAGGTTTCAGTCGAGGAATCAGGAGAAGAAGGGCTGGTTATCGGAGTAGATTTGCTTGCCACGTCTCCAGTCGAAGGTGCTACGGTGATTATCGGAGACATTACTGAAGGCTCTACCATAGAAAGAATTGGCGAAGCCCTCGAGGGGCGTGAGATAGATGTTGTTGTAAGTGACATTTCTCCAAATCTAACTGGGCGCTACGATACCGACCAGACCATCTCACTAGAGCTCTCTACTCTAGTTCTGGATGCTGCTATGCGATTCGTTCCTGCAGGAGGGTCATTCGTGACCAAGATATTCCAGGGTACCGGAATAGAGGGCCTNGTCGATGCGGCCAAAGACCGATTCTCAAACGTTCAGAGATTCTCTCCTACTGCCAGTAGAAGTTCGTCCTCAGAGACTTATCTAGTCTGCCAGAAAAGATTGCCGCGCGTACGTGCTGCAGCTCGTGGTAAGACTGCCTTGGATCAGGTAAATGAACATCTGATTGATCTCGGCATACTAGTAAATGATTCAGATGAAGACGAGGAAACAGTAGTTGGCTTCAGAAGACTAGAAAAAAACGGCTAGTGAAATATTCATTCACTCAGAATCTCGGTCGTAGGGGGCGATATTCTGCCATTCTGATGCATCTGATCGGGCTACTACCGCATGCACCCAATCGTCATCAGAGCAATTGAACNCCTCGTGCGGCAGGCCCGGCTCGATGTAGAACATGTCTCCAGCACTGTGTACAACTGACTTCCTGCATCCGGGCCCATACTCNTGCCTGACGCTACCTTTGAGCAAGTAAATCATCACGTCGAAGTCNACATGGATNTGCGCCTTAGCTACTCCTCCAGGGGGGATGTAAGCGCGATTCATTGACAAGCCGGTCGAGGGGGTGTTCTTCCCTGAGAGGCCGGGGGCGTACTCGATATTGTTCCAGCCTCTGACTTTCTCTAATTGTCTCAGGCTCCAGATTCCGCCCTCGTCAGTGACGTAATCATTCAGATTGATTGTGTCGCCTGACAGACTCGCTTCGTCTTCCGACATCTTGCTCGTCGATTAGTTTGGCCTGTGGTATTTCACCCTAACCTAAGCGGGGCATTGTCGGCTCTATAGTTGAAAATGGCTAAGTCAACGCTAAAAAGGGAGTGCGATTCGCCGCGTCACTGGAGTTCTCTTGATGGGTCAAAGAGCAGACATCTGTACCTCATCTGGTTTACCTCTAGTCGACAAGAAGAGCACAGCTTTCCCTTGTCCCGAGTGTGGACACTCAATTGGGCGCAGTGAGCAATGCAGAGTCCAAGCAGTGGAATACATCTGTACAGAATGCGGATTCAGTGGGCCCTGAGGTGATTTGATGGGGCATGTTGTAGTCAAGTACAAGGTAACTATTGACCAACCAGAGGATGGTACTCCCGATTACGAGGAGATTGCAGGAAGAATAGAAAATTTCGATGAAGTGCAGGCTGTTGAAATCAAACCCCTCGCCTTCGGCATGATGTTCATCGAGGTCCAAGCTGTTCTCGGAGAGGGAGAAGGCATAGTCGATGGATTCGAGTCACGTGTACGCAACCTAAATCCTCTAATCGGGCAGATTGAAGCCCTAGAGATGGGTCGTCTCTAGTCAGTAGTGGTTAAGCGGTGATTTCATCAGTTCCCGCATCAGAACCGTAGCGTAGGTTCCTGGTGGCAATGAGAAGCTGAGTCTAAGGCAAGCACCCTCTGGGTGCCACCTGTCTGTGCTCGATGGACCGTCTCTCCACCTCTGTGATAGTTGATCTTCGGGCATCTCTTGGGCTTCCTCCACACTGAAGGAATCGAATGGGACTGAGAGAGGACGTCGGGTGCCCGAAGAAGTGAGTCTTGGAATACTGGTGACCCTCCAGTCCACTTCTGACAAGCCAGATTTCTCTAGTCCTATGAGTTCGAACCTGCCCTGCTCACCGGAGGCAAGTTGAGATTCCAATCCAGGAAGTGGTCCTGTCACAGTCAGCCTTCCAAGATTGCAGTTCCTTCTGCACCTCTTCAGATTGGATTCTGTTACCTCTGCCAACTTCGAGACATCTATTCTTCCGTTGGCATGTAAGGGGGCCACTAAATCACCTAGAATAGGCTCAATCAATGAAAGTCCTGAATCCATCCTAGCGGCTAGTGTATGATTGAATGCAAGTGACTGTAAAGAGTGTACTGAGAGCAGTTGGAGTGAATGTGGCAGCCTCTTGAAAGCCCTGAGCCAATTGCCGGGATCATCAACAAGTGATTCGAGGATTGATCTCTCATAACCTAGGTGTTCGGGAATTATCTCTAAGCATGCATTCGCATCTCTGTCATCTCTCCAAAGCTTCCTGAATTGCCACACATCCTCGTTATCGCTCTGACCCTCCATCCCGAGGTATAGGTCACAGGCTTTCTCGAAGTCCCCTTCGACTACGGCCCTGCCGACCTCGGGTGTGACGGGGCGGGTGGAGCCGAACCTCTGCGGCCCNATCCAATTCGGAAACGAATCTGCGCCCATTCGCTCTGACATGCCTGAAATAATCTGCCTTACTCTAGACATTGTCTCCTTGCTGTCAATCGGATTTCCGTCTGAGTCTGAGCACCCTCTAACGGTTATTGTAAACCTGTTACCATCGTGGTCACTCATTCCAATCTTGTGGTGAGTTCTTCCAATGACCTCAATTGTAGCGTCGGTAATCTCAGCTGCTTCGACCTTCGAGCGATGAGCGTCGATTACGAGGATCTGGCTGGTAACAGCACGCTTGTCCTTCATGCCGGATGAGAATATTCTCCTCCTGCTGATTCCGCATGCTTTGGCCAATCGTCCTAGAAAACGATTGGTCTCCCAATTATTCAATGAAACTCTGGCAACTGTGAATCTGCCCTTAGGGTCTAACGCCGGGATGCGGGCAATCTCATCGACCCTGAAGTCCTCAACCCTAGTCTTCAGGAGGCCGCCAATTCCATCTCCCTCAGCCGACCATCCGGTCAGACCCAATTGCCCTTCTATAGAGCTGAACGGCAAAAGTCCACCGCCATCACAGTTTGAGCTTCGACAATTCCTTCGAGATGTCTGAGCACAGGCTCTTGAACACCTTCTCGGCGCTCTTTCCCTTGACTGTTCTGATGTATAGTTCAGGCTCATCTAGGTCGGGGTGCTTCTGGAAGTAGTTGGAGTACTCCACGTCCTTGCTGGAGTTGAGTCTTGAGCGGAATAACTGTAGAGAGGCATGGTCTTCACCCGACATACGCAGTCTGAGTTCGCGTCCTTCATTCATTAGTACCTTGATTGTCATGTCAGCCGCGCGACCGGACGCTCCCTTTTGAGGGCTTTCATCTCTATGTTGGACCCCCAAGGGTCCAAACGGAGCCTAAGTTATAGATAGGGGTCGATTGGGGCGCCGCATGACCGAGGGAATCGCATCCTCGGAGGCCCTTGAGAGGCTGTTTGAAAGGTCCTCCTTGGCCATAGTAGTCGTAAGCGTACTGTTTACTGCTGCCATGATGCAGGTCTTAATCGACTTCCCTGGCTTCACCACTGAGATTTCATCTTTCGCTCCCGAGTCTGATTCTGACTCTGCAGAAGACAGGATAAACGAGGAAATGGGGGCGACACCGCATCTGCTTTACATTGATGTCAGACCTTACAGTGAATCAGCCGACGGAGGCAATGCCTGTGATGATTCCCCGTGCAATGTGCTAGAACTAGGGGCGCTCCAGCAACTTGCTGTGGACCTCGGCCGAGTTAAACAGTATTCCAGTGACAATGGTGATTTCATCGTCTCTCACCTCAATGCTGCAGGAATTATCGAGACGGCTCTGGACGAGCGTGACGAGCAGGCTAGGAATCTCTCTCAGTTCTCAGATTGGACTGATCTCCTGAATGCAGTCTCGGATGGAGAGGAATGTTCGGATGCCATTGGTAACGATCAGGCAATCGCCTCGGCGTCGTTCGCAGCTTCAGCTATGCTTCATACGGACTTCGATTACGACCCTGTATGCGAGTGGTTGGATACTGGAGAAGGTAATCCCACTCCAGTAGCATCGAGCACGATGTGGGTAATTGAGATTAGTGGAGACATTAGCAACGAGGACAGGCGCGATTTGTCAGCAGGAATTAGGAGTCTTCTGAGTAACGGCGATGTACTGAGTTACGGTGTAATCTCTGATGATCTGATTAGCCACGATATCAACCAATCCACAATGGACAATCTCGTGTGGTTACTACTGATTGCAGTTCTAGTCGTTGTAGCACTTCTAGCCTTGGCCTTCCGCTCATTCATGATGGTCGCAGCCCCGCTGATGGGGTTGTCTGCAGCATTAGTCTGGACCTACGGAATAGTCACTCTGCTGGGTATGCGGTTGTCTGTCCTAGAAGTCGCTGTAGCCCCTGTAGTTCTAGGACTGGGGATAGATTACTCTATCCACTTGCAACGTGCCTACGAATCGGCCAAGAATCGTTCGGGGAGCGCCGCACAGGCATGGGTCGAATCAATCTCTGTGCTACGTCTAGCTCTCTCTCTGGCAGTAGTAACAACAGTATTCGCGTTCCTAGCAAACACCTTCTCGGAGCTGCCTCCGCTGAGGACTTTTGGATTCACACTAGCTCTCGGTGTGGTCTCGGCATTCTTAGCCAGCACAATTACCGTAGGTGCAGTGCATGTAGTGGTAGAGAAGAGCGCTGGCGAGATATATCATCGAGGACTGAGGCTGGATAGTCTGGCCGATGTTTCCACACGCTTCCAGCGCAGGAATACGGCAAGAGTGCTGCTCATTGTGGCGATGATCACCATGGGCTCTGTAATAGTAGCCATTAGAGAGTTGGATACGAGTTTTGAGCTCACTGACTTCCTCTCCGAGGAAGGCATGGATATAATGGAAGTCAGGAACGATATCTACGATTCCTACGATGCTGCTGCCTGGAAGTCAGTAATACTACTGGTTGAACCCGAAGAAGGGGTTGATTCTCTGGCTGTGGATGATCGGGATCTACTAAGAGGATTGGAGAGATTGGACAGCAGAATCTCCGCCTTACCAGAGGTTGTCAATCCAAACTCTGTTTCACAGCGTCCATCTTACGATGGTCTGTATACCATCCTGCGTGATGCTGTTGAAAACGACCCGTCATTTGGCGAATCTCACCATCTGGGAATCTTTGACGGCGGCCTGGGGCCGACTGGGGACTTCTCTCACGGAGATGTCTCAACCGCAGTCTCATCTCTGTTGAGTAATGATAGCATAGGGGACCCATTGAGAGGAGACTCATGGTCAGATAGAATTGGTATGCATGTGGCTCTGACTGAGGACGGGACTGCAATCAAGTATCTGAGAATGAGAGTGGACGTACTGGTCAGTAACAGTGAGGAGGCTCAGGAGGTCTCTGACGTATTTGCCAAGCAGGCTCAACTGCTTACGGAAGANGGTCTCGTTGGNGGCNAAGTCCATGTCACTGGAGATGTGATTGTGCTNAACAATGTGCTNTCAGGTCTGGTTCTCTCTCANGTCGAATCTACAGCAATCAGCTTNTTTGTATCNATGCTGGTTCTAGTNCTGCTGACTCGCCGGCTAGGGCAGTCGCTGGTNGTNATTCTACCGGTCGGCCTTGCTGGAGCATGGGTNGTCGGAGCGATGGCNATGCTCGGAATNAACTGGAACGTCCTGACGATNATGATCACTGCTCTTACNATCGGACTGGGNATCGACTATTCGATTCATGTTTGGAGGAGAATAGAGGCTAATCGGAACTCCGGTATGAGGACTTGGGAAGCGATGCGGGACATGTACTCGACTACTGGAACCGCATTGCTGCTATCTGCGAGTACTACAATTTGCGGATTCATGGTCCTTCTTCTATCTCCAATTCCTGTGATTCAGGACTTCGGAGTCGTCAGTTCAATCTCGGTTCTATTCTCTCTAGTGATGGCCCTTCTCGTGCTCCCTGGGCTTCTGGCTGCCGAATTCCGCAGTGGTAATGGGTACTAGCTCGATTCAAGGTCTATGGCAGATACTACTTCCTCCATATCGAGTCCTTGCTCTCTAGCAACCAAGGCCAGGGCCATCCACAGAGTTACCGGGCCAAGCGCCCTGCGTTTGCGCTGTGCGCGACGCAGTACCTCCTTGTTCTGCAAGCCTGAGCCAGAAGAGATGATCTCAATCAGAGAGGGAATTGATTCCTCGGTTTTGTCAGGAGGTAAATCACTTCCTTCGGGATTGGAAATCTTGGGTCCGGAGGTTCTCATAGTATGAGTTGTATNTAGAATGGGTTGTTCAGGCATTGAATCCAATTTCAATTCCGGTACAGATAGGATACTGTTCATGATTGGCCTCCAGCCCAGAGGAGGTCTCGATAGGGCTAGTCCAAGCACTGGAGATAGAATTCCGGATTCTTCTATAAGCCACGCTTTAGAAATCAGGTGGTCGATTATGGAAGCTGATTCCTGTGGAGTGAACCATTGCAGTTCAAGCGACCAGATTCTAGAGAGTGTGTCTCTAGATACTGATTGCTTTGGGCCATCCGAGAAGGCAGAATGTAGAAGGTGCCCAACTTCCAGATGCGGTCCGTCAGTCATGTCTTTCGATTTGTGATTGGCCTGAAATGCTTGATAATTGTCCCTGTTTGATTGAACATTTCAGCAACTGATTCAAGAGATAGGGCGATATCGGGGGCCGAAAAGATGGCCAGAAGATACGTTGCTAGAGACCCGCGGACTTGGAAGAAGATTGGTTCCTCGGCCGTTTCTTTGGATGTCAACATCCAAGGGCTGCTGCCTGTAGAAGGGGTCTGGGAGAGAATTCCGAAGCACGAGGTTATTTCACTTGCAAAGGGAGATGTTTCAAGTGTTCAAATTCCTCTTGGNAAGGGGGGCTCGTTCGCAGTTAGAGTTGATGGAATTCTAGCCCTTCATACTGTTTTGGACAGCAGACTCGATGAAGCACACGAACTAATGCTCGATTGTCTAGATGATGATGATGAGGGGATCAGGATGGCGGCCCTGAGGGGGCTCCCTCCAATGGCACTCAAGAGGCATGAGGGATTGCTCCAGTGCCTATCTGACAGACTGTTGGACGAGGANGTGCACGTCTGCCGGGCGGCAAGAGAATGTCTGACCCTTGTAGCTCCTGTGTTCCCATCGGGTTGTGAAGAGATACTCAGGAGGGAGCTGAGGAGGCCCGAGAAAGATCATCGCAAGAACGCATTTGAGGCGCTTAAATTGACTGCTGAGAATTGGCCTGAGGCTGGATGTCTACATTTGGATGAGTTAATTCGAGAAGACGATAAGGATCTAAGGCGGAGAGGTTCTAAAATCCTGAGAATAATCGCTACTAGATCCGGCTCTGCAGGATGGGATCTAGTAGGATGGTCACTCGAAGACGAGGACCCTCAGGTTAGAAGGAATGCAGCCAACACATTGGTGCAGATGGCCAATGCAGAGCCTGCCATAGCTACCATTCTCATTGAGTCGGCCATGCAAGACGATGATTCGGGAGTTCGGAAGTCCGTGATTAGAGCTCTCAAGCGTCTCGACATGAGGAATCCTAGAGTCAGCAAGATGATTATCGATGGAGCTAGGAGTCGGGACTACAATCTCAGAAAAGCTTGCATTGAGCATCTCTCAGTAATCATGACTGGCGAGGATTTGCGAAATGCAGCGGCTGAGTTGCTACGTCAGGAAACCAGAACCGACCTCAGGCGTCGATTANCCTCGCTAGCACGGGATGTGGAAATAGTGGGGACCGAGGAGGAGAAGAATCGATTCCTAGCCCCGCTAGACAAAGTGAAAGATGAGGATGACAAAGGGGGACTGCGTAGCGGTGAAGCGGCAGTCAGGCGTGAACATGATAAACAGAAGTCGGGTCGGCCGCACAGCGAGGATTGAGAATGAGCGATGAGTTCGACGATAAGCTGGAGCGATTTGAGAGGCTCTGGGAGGGTGTGACGCCCAAGGGAATAAATCGTAGTAAGGCAATCAGATTCAGGCAATACATGCGCCAACATGTACTGCAGAAGTTCCACAAGAGGCAGAAGGGGCAGTTCGCGTCTGCTGACAAGGGGCACTTCAATCACAGCTTTTCAAGTAAGGACCAGTTCCTAACCAAGGAAAACTGCCGCAAGTACTGGATGGGTGAACTGCAGAGGGAGATCCGCGAATCGGAGACCTTCTGAGGCGATAAGATGGTTTCATCGCAATTGGGCTTCTCATCTTGGGACCTAGAGTCCTCGATAGCGAAGGGGATTTTATCGTGCGGTTGGGAAAGCCCTACTGAAATTCAAAGGGAATCGATACCTCCTGCAAGAAAAGGACAGGATATTGTCGGCCAAGCAAAGACTGGTTCAGGTAAGACCGGTGCCTTCGGAATACCCATTCTNGAGTCATGTAATCCGGCTGGCCACCCTCAGGCAATCNTACTGTGNCCTACTCGTGAACTAGCAGTTCAAGTTGCAGAAGAAATGGATTCGCTGCAAGGCGACAAAGGACTTTCAATTCAAACTGTTTACGGCGGTACCGACTTAGAGAAGCAGGCAAAGAAACTTGGTAAGGGCTGCGACATAGTAGTCGGAACTCCTGGAAGAGTTATCGACATGACCAAGAGAGGTCATCTGGGCTTGGAGCGAATCNCGATCTTCTGCCTAGATGAGGCCGACAGAATGCTCGATATGGGTTTCTTCCCCGATGTTTTGTGGATTCTTGAGAAGTCTTCCTCGCGCGAGCAGACGTTATTGTTCAGTGCAACCTTCCCTGAGGAAGTACTGGATGCAGCTGAGGAGTTCATGACTGATCCAATCCACATTATGAGCGAAGACATGGAAGTTGAGATTCCTGAAATCGAACAATTTGCGATTCATGTCGGGAGGATGAACAAGCTCTGGGCGCTTGGAAGAATCATCTGCAACATGGAAGAAGGCGACCAGATGCTAATTTTCACCAACACCAAACGAATGGTCGAGATTCTGACAGAGAGACTAGGCAAGTTCAGGATTCGGGCAATCGGCCTCCACGGCGACCTTTCTCAAAACAAGAGGGAGAAGATAATCGATTCATTCAAGCAAGGAAGAGAAGAGATTCTTGTGGCTACCGATGTCGCTGCCAGAGGGCTCGATGTCGATGGAATAACTCATGTCGTCAACTACGATCTTCCTGATGATTCGGAGACCTATGTCCACCGTATCGGACGTACCGGAAGGATGGGTAGGAAGGGAGTTGCATGGAGTTTTGTTACGCGTCAAGAAACATCTCAGGTTGTGAAAATTTCTTCGACATGGAACCTATCAATAGATTTCACTGATGCACCCGATCTACCAGAGGGAATGGATCGAGACCCGATAGGTAAGAGAGAAGACTGGGATGAGGTCTCTGATATCTTCGGAATGGTCAAAGTTAGAGTTTCGGTGGGGAGGGGCGATTCTAGCAAGAGAGATTTGGCTGATTGGATAATTCAACAGGCTAGAGTTCCGGACATTGCCATCGGAGAAATTCTACAGGATGAAAATGACAGTGATGTAGAGATTCACGTCGATAAAGTAGCATATGTAATGGACGTTATCAAGACTAGAGAATTCAACGGTTTGTCACTGAGTCCGCAGATAGTCGGCCCCTAGGTGTTGCAAAATGTCGGATGAGTCCGTCATCACTGTGAATCTGGTCGGATTCATGTGCCCGATTCCAGTTCATGAGACTCGTATAGCGTTTGAATCGGCTNCCTCTGGTACCGAGATGCTGATTCTTTGCGATGACCCTGAGACTCTGCATGACATTCCTGCTCTCTGCGATAGAATGGGGCTCAATCTGCTTGGAGTAGATGAGGAGGCAGGAGAGTATGGATTCAGAATTCAAAAGTAAATTGCTTCGGGATACCATTCAAAGGCATGGAGAAACTCGCGGAATCATGACGAGTGCTGTAGATGTCAGCGAGATGGGAGATATTCCCGCTGAGGCTCGCCTGCCGACACCTCACGGAGACTTCAGAATCCGTGTTTTCCATGAAGAAGGAACTGGATTCGACCATGTAGCTTTGACACTGGGAGATATGGATGGCCCTAATCCTGTTCTAGTAAGGGTTCATTCTGAGTGTCTTACCGGCGATGCATTTCAGAGCCTCAGATGCGATTGCGGTGCCCAGTTGGATGCGGCCATGAGGCAGATTCAGAGAATAGGGTGGGGTTGTATCGTGTATCTCAGGCAAGAGGGGCGAGGGATTGGTCTTCACGCTAAGATTCAGGCATACAATCTGCAAGACAGGGGCGCCGATACTCTGGATGCTAACCTGATGCTAGGCCATCCTGCCGACAACAGAGACTACGGGGTAGCCTCAGAGATACTGTCNGCNCTGGATATAGAGAATGTCTGTCTGCTCACCAATAATCCAGACAAGATTTCGCAATTACGNGATTTGGGAATAAATATCGTAGAGAGGATGCCCATCATTGTAGGAGTGGGCAATGAGAATCGTGATTACCTGATAACCAAGGTAGATAGGATGGGGCATGACATTGATTCAGACAGCCTCAACGGTATAGAATGAAGTGGGGCCGTGACCGGGACTCGAACCCGGGCCGGCGGGACCACAACCCACCGTGCTAACCGCTACACCATCACAGCCGTACGTGGGACTAGGGACTATTCCCTGTTTATCAACAGTACCGGACCTTAGGGCGACTTGCGAGACCAACGGATTGAAGCGGTGCCCTCCATCGTTGTGTGTCATGAGAGACCGTTTTCGAGCGGTATTGGCGACTTTGCTTCTGGTAGGCATGGCTCAGACTGCCCCGATTACAGGAGCAGATACCGTAATCGGAGCTGCAGGAGTACAATTGTTAGAGGCAGGGGAATTCTCAGACCCTGATCTTTGGGAAATAAGTAGCACTTCTGGGTTCTCACAAGACATGGCTGAATATTCAATTGGAATGATTGCCGATGATGAATTGTCTTTCACTCACAATAGGCCAGATAATTTCGCCGAGATTACTTCTTGGGCCACCTATAGTTCGACTGGTTCGAACTACACTCTTGGAGAGCCTGACACATTCTACACCTGGTCCAAGGGGCCTAATATTTCCATGCAAGGATATGATTTCTCAGGCCTCCATGGGATGTTAGTCTCTAATGTGTCAATGGTTCTCCATTTCTCTATACCGGATGTTCTCAATCAGGATTCTGTCAGAGTGNTTCTGAAAAACCACGGTACTGATAAGTTGGTGACGACATATGCACGGACTTTAGGTCCTGTTCATCGAATCTCCAATCCTATGGTTCTGTCTTTGGATGGAATGATTTCACAAGACTGGAATGATCTCGAAAATACTCGGTTCACAATAGATTATGTGTCAAACAATGTGGGCTCAGATGACTCCGAAGTTAGGGTCGATGCAGTCGGCTTGCGGGTGAAGTACCATCAGCCGTGGTACTCTTTTGAAACTGTAAAGGCAGTCACAACAGTTCTNGACGCAAATTCTCCGGTGCTGGACTTTGGGCCCTATGACGGTGAGACCACTGGCCTGGGTGCCGAAAGCTGTGGACTAACTCCTACCAGTCCTGCCGCAGGTAGTTGGAGTTTCGATGTCGAGGTCCCTCCGTTGCAGCAATTAGGCAGAATCCATGTATATGGATCNGGGAATCATACGATTTGGACACTTCCCGAAGACATAGATGGAGATTACATCCAGAAGCAATCAGGGGATTTGCTAGAAAATCGTGATTCCGCGCAGCAAATCATAATCGAAGTAAATGATGGGTGCATTTCAGGAGCTAGAGTAGATGTTAACGATCCTAGATTGATTGTTAGTGGAATGGTTAGTGGCAATACACTGGGTCTGGCCGATACTAGTTACATTCGCTTCGCCATTGGAAATAATTTGGCCACTAGTATTGCACTCGACAAGGGTGAATTCGCGATTGATGTTCCCGTTGGGCACGCTCTGCCAGGATTTGGAGGGGAGTTGCAAGTCGGAGTGGCGAGCAGATTCCAATGGTCCTCCAATGGCACTGAGGAAACGACTGTGGTTCACATCGAAGAGATGTCAATCAGCGGATCATTCGAAATCCATTGGGATTACGATCCCGAATGCTTGGAACTGGAGGACATGTCATTCAACGAGGATGATCCAGGAGTCCATCTGCCCATGGATTCTAGATGCCAAGATGATAACACATCTCCAGGAGAATTGTCAATCAGCGCAATGAGCAGTGATTCAGAAGTGATTGAGGCGAGCATAGTCGATCAGTATGTCAGAGTACAACCAGTCGGAGACGCTTGGGGTAGTTCTACCGTTTTCGTTGAAGTGATGGATTATCTCGGAAACACATGGTCTGATTCATTTTCAATTGTTGTGAATCCTGTGAATGACCCTCCACTCATGGAGGGATTACCTGTGACTGTGTACATTGAATTGGGAGANACTATGGTAATAGATCTGGATGTATTCGATGTAGATTCGGAATCTCTTGAATTGCAAGCCAGTAGGTCATGGGCTACTTTCGACTCGACGAATGATCTTGTGATGACCCCCGTAAGCAAAGGGAACCATATCGTGGAAGTGACGCTAAGTGACGGCGAGTTGAGTGTATCACAATCCATTGAGGTGATTGTGACTGCCAAGTCAGATTTAGCAATCGAGATGGTTGAGATATGGAAGGATGGTGCTAGGGTTTCTGAAGTGACTCATGGTGATGTGGTTGAGGTTCATTCACATGTCAGAAATCTCGGACGTGAAACCGCTGATGCAGTGGATCTGAAGTGCTGGGTAGATGATGTTCTAATCGGATCTGTAATGATTGACAGTATAGCTCCGGGCGAGTTGGGCATCGCGATTTGTGATGCTCAGGTTCCCAGCATAGGTAGCGAGGTGTCATTCTATGTCTTCGCTGATGCTACCGATTCTATTGACGAGTCTTCAGAGGATAACAATGGAGGTTCAGTCTTCGTACCAATATCNGATTCAGAAGAGGGTGATGGCGTAATCGACTCAATCGAGNGGGGGCCTGCGATATTTTTCCTAGCGATTGGATTGGTACTGATTTCGCTAACTGCGCTGTATTTCGGCCCAGGCAGAGTCAACAAGCCATTCGAGCGACGAAAGTAGTCGGCTCACCGGTTTGCAGACCTACCGTTGGCTGATAATCCGGCAATTTCGGGGAATCATTATACCAGTCAGGAGTTCGAAGAATGGTACTGAGCGAGTCTAGGCCCGTACAGTGGTGTGTGTAATTATGATGAAGTTGAAGATTCGTCTAGAGACCGACGAGTGGGTTTACGAAGAGCACGAGTTGAACTAGGGCTATTCCTTGGACCAACTCTGCGGATATGTTCCAGGCTCCATTAGTACGGACTTGGCAATAGCCACTTCTCCTGTTTTCATCTCACCTAGGNAATCTGAATCTACCTTCATCGTCGCCACAGAAACAGCTTCTCGCTTTACTGTTCTCAAAAGCACCGTAGTTCCCTCAGTCACTCCCTTCTGGGCACTGATTACTCCCGGTCTTGCTAGAGGTGCTCCGTGGGAGAGTGCTGCTGCGGCACCATCTTTGATAGTGATTGTAGGCAGTTTACTCAATATCGACTCCACGGGTGAGATCAATTTTTTCAGGGCTCTGTCATCGTCGTGCTCATTATGCAGGAATGCNGCATCAGCTAGCTGTTGCATAGTGCAGGCCATTCCCTGTGAGAACGAACCGGTTTTGCTTCTATGTAATTCCGTCAATTCGCAACTCGTCCCCAGTAGTAGTCCGATGTCCTTTGCTAGGGTCCTGACATAAGTGCCAGCGCTGCAAGAAACTTCGAAGGCAGCAACCTTGGAATCAGTGTCCACCTCCATGGCCCTGAAGGAATGGATAGTTCTCGTTCTAACTTGGATTTTCACTGCAGATTCAAGGGGCGGGACATTGTAAATTACTCCCTCAAGTTTGGATANTAGGTCGCTCAATTCTTCTTCCTCTACNGGCCTACCGAATCTAAGTATTCCAGCATATGTCTTGTCTCCNCGTAGTACGATATCTGTCAACCGGGTTGCCTTGCCCAATAGGAGAGTTAGCAATCCTGTGGCGAACGGGTCCAGAGTTCCACCGTGACCTATCTTGCTAATCCCAAGCAAGTCCCTAGCCCAGGCTGTCAGTTGATGGCTTGTTGGTCCACGAGGCTTCTCCACCAATATAACTCCCGAATTGAGGAGGTTATCCAGCGTTCTTTCTTCGGGCAGGCAACCGAAATCCGGATTAGTGNCCGGCTCAGATAGTTTCCAAAACTGAGNTTCTTCCATCTTAGCCTCCGAGTTCGTTAGAAACTAGGCGAAACACCTCATCGGCATCGATATCATCGGCATCGACAATCAGNGTATATGGGGCCATGTCTGCCATGTCTATGCCATAGAGTTCCTTGTATCTCTGATTGTCATCGGACTGCCTCTGCTTGGATTCCTGTAANCGATNTGNCAAGTCNCCTCCCTCTCGNGTCTGAATCCNTCTGGCCATCTCTTCATCTGAAACCGAAACCCATACTCTCANGCAATCCAGACNCAATTGATGNGCCCACCAACCNCTCAATCTACTCTCGACNANATCTGGNGAATCCGGCCTAGATAGNATTTCTTTCAACTTCTCATCNAGGGCTCTGTCAACATNNAGGTCNTGCTTGCAGAGAGCGCTGAATTCCACAACCGATAGGTTCCTTTCAGCAGCTTCAGCTCGGAAGATCTCACCGCCGTTCAGTGAAGACCAATTTCTGCTTTGACAGATCTTCTCCACTAAGGTGGAGGTCCCGCTACCGGGTGGGCCACTAACTGTCAGTCTGAGCATATTCATCTCCACTCGTGACGGCAGACGTCACATCTCAAACGTCCGCTCTGGCTCCTCGAAATCATATCAGTGGAGCAGGAAGGACAAGTAGTTCCTACCCTAGGGGCCGAGGTGTGCGTATTCCCTCCCTTTAATTTTGTAGATTCAGCCTGTGGGCCTTTCTTCCTAGGTCCATCTCTCCTCCTCTGCGCCATCCTTGATCTTCTCTCTCTAGAGTTGCTCTTCGGCTTGTCTTCCTTGATTAGATGCAGTAGTGGCTCTGGAAGTGGATCTGCAGCGAGCACTACAGGATGAGATTTGTACCGTAGAATCTTCAGATGGCGGTCGATTATTCTCGAAAATGGTGCACTCATTGTGATGTAGGTTGCAATCCAAGCAGGGAAAATCCAGAGGATTCTCTCATTGAATGACCACATGGGAAGCCAAGGTAGGCTAACGAATGAGACTCTGAAAGTTTCTACCTCACTGGCCATCCAACTGAAAATAGCTATGATGAAAACAATCGTGAACATCATTGGCCTCATCATAGCAGATTGCATGGCCATATTCTCAGGCATCATCTCCATCTGCAACTTCTGCATCTTCTCCACTCTAGCGGTATCCCTTGCCACCTGGGCCTCTCTCAGTTGCTTACCGACCTGTCGCTGCCTGTGACTGAAGTGAGCTTGCTTGATTGGATCAATGAAAAAGGAACGNATGATAGTATTCACCACCATGATGCTGGTGCCGACGATGAAAACCGTTGGAACNAAGTACAGTTCGTGGAAAGGTAGTAGGGGCTCTATAGCAAGTCCCGCGCTGTCGGCCAGAAGAACCCTTAGGCCGGGCACGAACATGAGTACCATCATGACAAGAAGCAGGACTAGCATCGGCATCATCATCGATGACATTGCTTCTGATTGGGCATCGCCTCCCGAGGGTTGTGCCATGTGTCCTCGTCAGGAGTGAACAGAATGAACGCTTCGGTGGACGCCATAGGCGTCCAAAACCTAGGAATCAGAACGAATAGCTGCAAACCATACAGATTGAGGCCCCAACTTCGGCCACATTTCCGCATATTGGACACTTCTCGCCCTCGGGCTCTGGCTCGGGNTCTGGCTCTGGCTCGGGCTCTGGCTCGGGCTCGGGCTCGGGCTCTGGCTCGGGCTCNGGCTCGGGCTCNGGCTCGGGCTCGGGCTCGGGNTCNNNNTCGATCTCTATCCACTTAGGTAAGTTAGGTTCCTCGTCGACTTCATCTCCGAATGTTGCCCCGTGGAAATCCTGTGCATCTGAGACCTTATACTCAGAATCTGGATCCCCTTGTATTACATATGTCACCTCGATTCTCTCGCCCTTATCGATTCTTCCTATTGGCCATTCTACATGAGTTCCCTCTGGTGCGGACTCCTTGGTCATCGATGTATCTCTATGGCCTCCGACAGAAGAGCGTACTGAAGATTTCTCAATCGTGAAGGTCCCCGGCACGACATCATGTAGAGAGAGGTCCTCGAGGGCGCTGTCGGAGTTGTTGATGAACATCAGCAGGACTTCATATCTCCCAGGACTTCCTGCGGGGAATACTTCCTTTCCAGTACTGATGTTTCGGCGTCTGTGAACTACCTCAATCTGAGGGGGTCTGTCGACATTCCTAGTGCCTACTGGTCCGAATTTCTCAGAGCCGAAATCGAGTCTGAATGGGGCCGCTAGGATTTTGTTTGAATTCGATGGATCAGGAGCATGTAGTGGGTAGCTCAGTACCATCTTCTTTCCGGGCTGTAGGCCCAGTGGAGCAGATGTCCCAACAGTAATCCTGAGGCTGTATCCGTTTCCATCTGGAGAGGTCATCACCTCTTCCAATTGGATTCCCTCGATTACCTCGATTGTATACTGCTCGTCTGTTAGGTCCGTGCCTTCAATCTCGATGCTCACATCTGCCTCCGATGGGGGCGAGAAGATGCCTGGGACATCGTCTAGAAGTCTCATTACATTGATAGGAGCCGAGCCGGTATTCTCCACAGTTATTGTCGCCTCGATTTCAGCCGGAACAAACGATTTGATTCGTGATTTGTCATATTGCTTGCTTAGTTCTGCCTCCAAGACGGTCACTTCCTGCTCCTTTAGGTTAATTGATCCGTTGGAGGCAACAGATACTCTGGGCAGGATAGATGATCTGAACTCATGAGTGAAACTCGGAGTATCTGATTCGACTCTCTTCTCCATCGAACTCCAACTGCCTTCAGGAGGGACATCCTGTCTGAGGTCCGAGATATCGAGAATAGGTTGCTCTCTTCCCGATAGCCAAACCGAAACCCCAGATAGAGTCACAACGAATGATGAGCGGTTCTCAAATACAGATTTGCAGTGCCAGATTCCAGGGCGGTCATCCTCGACCTTGTCAACTCTCATCATGTGCAGAGTGGAGCCTGAAACCCTGTCAAATTGAGCCCTCGATACTGTGTCCTCAGAACTGTATATCGCAGAGGCTGTTCCTGCAGAAAACTTCTCTATTCCTTGAGTCAATACATCAGGCGTAAGAGAGAGTTTCTGCTTCTCGCCGGCAGCTAGTCTACCGATGTCCCATGATACTGTGGAATCAGATACGCTGTACTGCTGTCCCTCTGGAATCTCGAAGTTCTCAGGGAAGACTCTGGATACTTCCACGTCGAAAAGAGGTGCCGATGATGTATTCTCTACTTCTATGTGGACCTCAATTTCCTGACGCTCCTGTGAGAAAACGAGAGATTGGCTGTCCTCCTGATCTCTCTCGGGGTTTGTATCGATGACTTCTCTCATAACAAGCATTGTTGGGCCGCTGGCAGAATAGGGGATGACTGTCTCCTCAGAGGCTTCCAACTCCCTTACTGAGATTGATCTGCCACCTATATCGGTTGAATCAGTCGTAGAAAGCAGGACCTCTATGTCCCAAGCACGATGCTTCTTGCTAGAGTTTCTCAGAATCAACTCACCCTCAATCGACTGTCGGTGAATAGTGCCATCTGGATTCAGTGTTGACTCCTCTATCTCACTAAGGGTTGCATGAAGTTTGTCTCCCGGGATTGCATCAATCTCGGCTGCAGACCTCAGATAGGGGTGTGAGGTTGGAGTGACGATTGGAGTAGACATGGAGTCTGTGGATGATCCATCCTCAGCAGAGGAGAAAGAACCAGCAGGAGTATCGTCCCAATCAACATCATGAACACTGGTTTCGGAATCAGACCCGCCCAATGCAGCCAGGGAGTCTTCAAGAGATTCTTCATCAGATTCTGAGTCTCCTGCGTCAGGAAGATTCTGTTTTAGGCTATCGGCGAGATAGTCCAAGGGTTCGGGTGCGGTGACTTGCTCGATGACTTCTTCATCTTCTGAGTCATCATCCTCGATAATCGCCCTATCTTCGATTTCCATGATTCCGGGTGGCGGTGGAGGTACTGATGGTGAATCGGAATCAGTTACTTCTAGGCCGGGAGGGGACGGTATAGGGGGAGATTCGGGTTCTGAAGATGGTCCGTCTTCGGCCTCGTCTTCTCCCTCCTCAAACCCAGGGGGCGGTGGCGGTGGTGGTGGCGGAGGGAATCCGGGAGGTAGAGGGGGAGGGTCTTCCGACATGTTTCGGCTCCACTAGTGGCCTCCGACGATACTTGGAGTGGTATAACCGTTGCTTGTGTAGGACTGAGGTGAATATAGTGCTCGCGAATGGTTCAAATTCTCTCGCCTAACGGCGAGAGCGTGAGTAGCCAAGATGGGACTACGCCCCCGGTCTTGTTCGTAGTTGGAACGGCTGGTGCTGGCAAGAGTTCCCTTGTCACTGCGTTTCAGCGGTGGTCGAGGTTTCTCGAAGTCGACGTTCTTGCAATCAATCTCGATCCCGGAGCCGAGAGAGTCCACTATGATCCGGAGTTCGATGTGAGAGAGCTAGTGTCGCTTTCGGATGTAATGGATGAATATGACTTGGGGCCCAACGGTGCCCAGATTCTTGCTGCCGATCTTGTGGCCTCTCAGGCTGACGACGTATTCGATGTAATAGAGGGCCTGTCTTGCGATATGCTGGTCGTGGACACTCCTGGACAGGTTGAGTTGTTCGCTTTCAGAGAGGCCTCTAGTCACCTTGTGGATGTCATCGGTCAGGGTAGGGCTTGTCTGATTTTCCTCTTCGACCCGATGTTATCACAAACTCCCAGTGGGTTCGTCTCGCAGATGCTGCTGTCCTCGATTGTACACTTCAGACTTGGTCTACCGACCGCCAACTTCCTCTCTAAGTCCGACTTGCTAGAGCCTGAAGTTCTAGAGAGAATCTTGGAGTGGGGAGATAACCTCGACATCCTTGAAGCGGCACTGTATGAGGAGTCAGCCCAACAGGCCCTAGATCCGCACTCAGGTAGCCAGAGAGCTGAGTTTGCTATCGGACAGTTAAGAATGATGCAACACGCATCCATTCAGCCAGGCCTAGTTCCGTTGTCAAGTGAATTTGAAGATGGTTTGGCTGACGTGCTTTCCTTCGCGCAAACGATTTTCGGAGGCATGGCTGATTCAAGGGATGGTTTCGCAGGAGACATAGAGCATGAGCGAGGCTGACAAGAGAAATCTGATGGCAATAGACGACCTAGGCGATGAGCTAGGTGACATAATCGACTGGGCTATAGCATTCAAGCACGGTGGAGAGTTAACTCGGGATTTCAAACCCCTAGATGGGATGTCAATAGGGTCAATCTACGAGAAGCCGTCCACTAGGACTAGAGTATCCTTCGAAGTCGGAGTCAGTCGACTCGGCGGTCAGCCTCTGACATTGCTTTCCAATGACATTCAACTTGGCAAGAGTGAATCGATTGCAGATACAGCCGCTGTACTCTCGAGATTCTTAGATGGCATCACCTACAGATGCTTCGAACATTCCCACGCCGAGGATTTGGCTAAGCACGCTACTGTCCCAGTAATCAACGCCCTTTCCGACATGCACCATCCTTGTCAAGCGGCTGCGGACTTGATGACTATAGTCGAACGCGGAGATTCTGTCAATGGCCACATTGCCTGGGTGGGAGATGGAAACAATGTATTTCACGATTTGTTGCTTGCAGCAGTATGTCTGGGCAGGGATGTCAAATTTGCCACTCCACAGGGTTTTGAGCCCAACGATGAGGTAATGCAGAGGGCGAATGAGATTGCTTCTAGGACTGGTGCCAGCATCTCTGGCTCCAACAATCCTGTCGATGCAGTCACCGGAGCTGGCGTCATTTACACGGATATCTTTGTGTCAATGGGAGAAGAGCACATGGATGGAAAGTTCGAAGCTTTCAAAGGATTCCAAGTAAATGAGGATTTAGTGGCTCATGCAGATCCCAATTACCTATTCATGCACTGTCTTCCTGCTCATCGGGGAGAAGAGGTGACTGACGGAGTCATCGATTCTGAGAACAGTGTTGTCCTCGATCAGGCAGAGAATCGTATGTGGGCTCAGATGTCCATACTCACTCTGCTGTGTAATGAAGATGCTTGGAACACTTTTCGTGAGCTGGCTTGATTAGGCCATAAGTGAGCTTGCTAAGAATGCTGCAAGTGCCAGGTACATCGACCTCTTGATTAGCATCTGAGCGGCTCGGTCTTCGGCAGTCATCAGTTTCGGCTTGACCATGAGCAGAAGAACGACGGCAGGAATCACAGCAATCAGGTGAAGTTCAGGGAATATGCCTATTCCGAATGGAGTTAGAATCGACATTAATGTGACAATGAGTAAAATCCACGCTACATTTCTTGCCTTCTGAGGCCCGACCCTCATGGCATATGTGTTCCTGCCTTCGTCTCCTTCCATGTCCTCTATGTCCTTGACAATCTCGCGGGCCAGATTGTACAATGCACCCACAAGGAACATGGCCCATGCTCGCTCACTGAATGGCTCAAACACGCCAGCTGCACCAAATAGAACCACCATACCAACTGACAGACTGATTGCCAGATTACCAGGCAAGCCTCTGTCCTTGAGACGTAGGCTGTAGCCTCCAGATGACTCGTAATTTATTAGGAGGAAAAGTGCAGCAATCCAGATTATCAACGCCGGGTACCAGTCTTCCAAACCGCCCGCAAGCTCCATTGCAATACTCATCGATCCGATTATTGAGAGAATTGAGATTGCCATCATCGCTGCAATACCCTTCCTAGCGGCATCGACGGTGATGTCGCCTGAAGGTAGAGGCCTACTGGGCCTGTTCACCTTGTCTATCTCTAAATCAAGATAGTCGTTAAGCGCGTTCCAAGAGCACATGAAAGCCCAAACGGACGTAGCTTGTAGGACGGTGATTATGGCTAAATCGCCACTCGGTAGGCCTCCCAATGCCAGCATTGCGCCCAGAAAGACCCCGAATACTCCAGTAGTGGAGTTCCCTGCCCTGAATAGGGTAATCCATGGTCCAAAGGTGCTGTTGCTCACGACTCTACACGGAGCCGTCCGGCCTTGATTGCTTCCCCATCTAGGCTACGGCGTGTGTGGCTTGCTGAGCCAGCCCCCAGACGCAGACGGTGTAGGTGCTGCCTCTGAAACGACCGCGGACGTGGCCAATCTTGGAGAATCTTGAGTCCTTAGCTAGGATGTTGCCGACCTGATTCATGGTGGCGCCCCAACGGAACCTATCATTCAGGTGATCGAATATCTCGACAGTATTTGCAGAGTCGTTCTCCTCGAGGTATACTCTGACTTCCTCTCGCAGTCTTCTAGTTCTAGACATCAGGCCACCACCGTTGGTGTTGCACGACTGGCTCGAACCCTAGCGTGCAGGCCCTTCCAGCTGGAAGGGGAGACATTCACTGGCGCGGCCGGTGGTGACATAGGCATCCAAGAGTCGGTAGTTGAGATCACTCCTGTGTTGCTGACCATCTCAGGCCTTGAGTGAGGTCTTGTGCTCGCGTTCGTTCTTTGCAAGGTGGCTAGTGAAACTACTCTGCATGGGTCTGGGCGCTTCCTGTAGAGGAGGGCCACTTCTGTGTTCGGTTTTCCGTTCATGACTCTATGTGCCTACTTCTGCATATGAAGCAAGGGAATAGTCCCGAATACTGAAAGTGAAAGTGAACGTTGTTGGTGAAACGGCTCCCTATCCATTGTTTTCATAAGTCAGAGGGCGGTGGCTCCGAATCACGCTCGTGTAGTGTAGTTCGGTCCATCATGACGGACTCTCGATCCGTCGACCCGGGTTCAAATCCCGGCACGAGCACCAAACTTACCAACTTCTGCGAAATAGGCGTTACCTAAACGGCCCTCTGCTCGACTGGGAGTATTTGCCGGAGAACTTCTTTTAGCCTAGGAACATGAAGCAGTGGCATGAGAAAGGCTGCCGTATTGATGGCGATTGTAATGTTGAGTTCTATCTTGGCCGGATGTGCCGGAGGAAGTTCTGATGCTGAGAAAGATGAGCAGATTGCCTCGCTTGAATCAGAATTAACAAACGCGACAGCCCAAGCAGATGACGCGGTAGCCCATGCAGCTGCTTTG
This sequence comes from Methanobacteriota archaeon, assembly GCA_002714745.1. Lineage (GTDB taxonomy): Archaea > Thermoplasmatota > Poseidoniia > Poseidoniales > Thalassarchaeaceae > Thalassarchaeum. The sequence goes on from PAYF01000004.1 coordinate 46,832, forward strand.
GAGGTCACTCTCTCCGAGGCTCTTGCCGNTCTGGATGAGAGTAACTCAGACATAGCAGACCTTTCCATTAGGCTTGATTCGGCTGAGTGGCATAAGGCCAATCTGACGAATCAGTTGTCGGAGACGATAGAGCAATTGAATCATACTCAGGATACCGGAATGATGGCACAACTAGAGGGACAGATTACGAATCTGAGTGCTCAGATTGAGGAAGCGGATTCCCAAGTCGCTGGACTTAGTTCGGAGCTTGCGCAGAAGCAGCAAGAGATTGGAGAATTAGATGCCACTGTGACAGCGCTACAGAGTACTATGAGTAGTCTGACATACAGTATTAGGGATCGCGTTGACTCATGCCCAGTAGACAACCCGGGAACAGAGATTGTGGTAGGTTACGACGATGGTTCCGGTGCTGCGTCTCCAGATGATGAACGTGTGGAGTTTGATGAGATACAATACACAATCGGCGAATGTCCCGGAGATAGTGGAGTAGTGGCTGATTCGCCCTCAGGTGGCGAAGCCAGTGATTGGGGGCCATCCCTGTTCGTAGAAATGGGTGGAGTCATCTACTTCGCAGGAAATGATGGAGTGCATGGTTGGGAGCTCTGGCGAAGCGATGGAACTGTCGGAGGGACATACATGATTAAGGATCTAAGAGAAGGTTCTGGTGGCGGTTTGGCTACACACTGCTGGGGAGGTGTTTTTGGTTGTCACTATCCTGAAATTGTGACCGGGAACAACAAAATATTCTTCACTGGTTTTGATGGGGAGCCAGGTACTGAATCTGCTGCTAATTTACAAGTTAGTGATGGCACATCTGATGGAACTTACACTGTTAGACATCAGTGGGTTGGTTGGGGTTCAGATGTTAGTGGAGAGAATGGATGGGGTCTCGGTTACACTGGGGCAAAAAATCTGGTAGTCATACCTTCATCTGGTTTCAACCCCGACAGAGTAGTCTATACCGTAATGGAAGCAATAGGAGGCGAGTCTGAGGACAGTCACCCTCCAACGGGAGATGAATTGTGGATCTCGGATGGGACAGATGCTGGAACTTACATGCTAGCAAATATTGTCCCGGAAGATGAATCGTGGGAATACAACGGTGCTAACTACTGCTGTGGCGACTTTCAGGGATCTTCCCCTACGGACCTAATAAAGAAAGGAAATCAGATTTGGTTCACTGCTAAATCCAATGAATATGGACGAGAACTGTATCGTTACAATTTGGGAGGAATCGGTGGNGGATTGTACTTGGTTAAGGATGTTAATTCCGGTGCTGAAGGCAGTAACCCGCTCCATCTTACATCTGCCTCTGGAGGAGTGTTCTTCTCGGCCGATGATGGATCTGTTGGTCAGGAGTTGCATTACACGCAGGGTGATGCTTTCACGACTAGACTGGTCAAGGACATTTGGCCGGGAGAAGGTAACAGTAGTTCTCCAAACGAATTGACAAAAATTGGGCAGAACTTGTTTTTCACTGCCGATGACGGCGAAAATGGTAGAGAACTTTGGATTTCAGACAATACCGAGTCGGGCACTTTCATGGTAAAGGACATCAACACTAATGGGTCAAGCAATCCAAACTGGCTCAGAGTAATGGACGGAGTACTCTACTTCATGGCATACACCGAGGATTACGGGAGGGAGCTTTGGAGGAGCGACGGTACCGCCGAGGGAACTTCCATGGTCAAAGACATAAACCCTGGAAATAACAGTAGTTTCTACTGGATTGAAGATTTCTTCTTACTAGAGTTGGTATTGACCTATGATGGATTCCTATATTTCTCGGCAGATGACGGAGGGACATATGGTGTTGAAGTTTGGAGAAGCGATGGTACGAGTAACGGTACCGAAATGGTTGTGGATGCGACCCCTGGGAGCGAAAGTAGTTGGCCAGCTCGATACACAATTGTTGGAGAGAAGTTGTACTTCACGGCCTACAGTGAGGACAGAGGTAGGAATTTGTGGTTCTATTGGGATAATCCAGGGCCCGTGATTTCACCAGATGGAGGATACATTCCTGGTAACGACTTTGGTGACAATGTCGGTATCGATGAGATTTGATGCTCATTATCACGATTAAGAATGGAAAAAATTCCAGTCAGAACGGTCTTAAGCACTCCTTCGTTGCAGTAGTAAGGTTCTGATGCGTGTAGAGCACGATGTGAAGCTTACTTTTGATGATGTACTGATTAGACCGAAGCGCAGCACCCTTGTTTCTAGGTCTGATGTGACTTTGGAGAGGGAGTTCAGTTTCCGCCATTCTGACACTACCTGGAAGGGCGTCCCGATTGTGGCTGCCAACATGGATACAACTGGTTTGTTCGATGTGGCCAGAGTTCTGCAGGGCCATGGAATGCTCACCTGCCTACAGAAGTTCTACTCCACAAGTGCCTGTTCTGAGGCTTGGAAGAGTGGAGTTGACCCCGGATTGATCGCGGTGACCTGTGGTTCGACCGAGGAGAGTTTTGAACTGTTACAGCGTAAGATGGCGACTGATGATAGAATGCAGATAATCTGCATTGACGTGGCAAATGGCTACAGAGAGGTCTTCTTGGACTTCGTGAAGCGTGTACGCTCAGAGTTCCCGGACAAGATCCTAATCGCTGGTAATGTAGCGACTAGAGAGATGACTGAGGCTCTGATACTTGCAGGGGCGGACATAGTCAAGGTAGGTATTGGTCCGGGTTCAGTATGTACAACTAGGAAGGTCGCTGGAGTCGGATATCCTCAACTTTCAGCCATCTCAGAATGCGCAGATGCGGCTCATGGTCTGCTGGGACATGTGATGGCAGATGGTGGCTGCTCGTCACCTGGAGATGTTGCCAAAGCATTCGCCGCTGGAGCGGATTTCGTGATGCTGGGAGGAATGCTAGCTGGTCATGATGAATCTGGAGGGGAATTGATTGAGGATAAGAAGGGTAAGATGTTCAAGTCGTTTTACGGGATGTCATCTTCAAAGGCTATGGAATCACACTATGGTGAGGTTGCCAAGCATCGAGCTCCCGAGGGCAAGGAGGTCAGAGTCCCCTACAGAGGCCCTCTGGAAGGGACTATCCAATCGATATTGGGAGGAGTTAGATCAGCCTGCTCATATGTAGGGGCTAGGAGAATCAAGGATCTTCCCAAATGCACTACATTCATTCGAGTAACTCAGACTACGAACGAGGTCTACCAGCGCTTCAACGTAGAGGATTGAGAACAGCAAAGAGCATAGCGCTCCTTTAACTCGAGGCTCCATGGAAGAGTTGTTGCTTGTCGCAATCGGTTCTTTCCTAGCGGCAGCATTGACCGTGCCAGCAGGATTCGGTCTCTCGACCATTCTAACACCGCTTGTACTTCTGCTGATGGGCCCGCATGAGGCGGTGGCTGTTGTTGCGGTGGTACACGGAGCCCACAATGCCGGTAAGTTCGCGGCCCTGAGAGAAAGTGTCGACTTCGAAGCCTTCCGAAGGTATGGTGTATGGCTGGTATTGGGGGCGATACTCGGCGCGGCTTTGCAGAATGAAGTTCCTCAGAAGCCACTACTCGCTCTGATTGGTGCCTTCCTTGTATCGCTGCCGCTTCTCTCGATGAGTGAGGGGTGGACCGGATACAGGATTCCTGAGGCAAATGACAGTCTGGGAGGATTCGGCTCGGGATTCATGGGCGGGCTAACCGGCCACCAAGGCGCTCTGAGGGCGATGTTCCTTACTCGCAGATTACCTGACAAGATGACATATGCTGCTACTGCGAGTGTGTTGGCTCTGTGTGTGGATTTGTCTAGAGTGCCTGTCTATCTGCTGTTCAGATATGATGAGATGTCGCAGCACGCCGCACTGACTCTCGTACTGGTAATCTCCGCTCTGATTGGGGTTCGCGTAGGTAAGACCTGGTTGGAGAGGCTGAAGTCTGAGTGGATTCATCGAGGAGTTATGGGGGGCATAGTCCTTAGTGGGGCCTTCTACATGTACGAGGCCCTAGCCTAGATGTCGAATACAACTTGAGCCATCCATCCTGGNCCCTCAAATGATGGNATATCNGGCTCNACTCCGGCGATTACNTCTCCGGGNCTAATCTCGACCAAAGCTANCTCNTGCATNGTGATTGCCTTAATTTCGAGTTCTCGCTGNACTANATCTGAATCNACNACTGTGACTGCAGCNNGAATGCNTNCATCANGAATNTCNATAGNAGCNTCNCATAGCCATTCTCCTTCNGCTTGGCCCCTGTAAAGGACTTCTTCCAACCATCTGACGAGTNCCCTANCGTAATCCTGAGTTGCGATCTCAATGGCCCAATTCAACTCATTCCGAGAGAGGTCAGAATACGTTACTCCAGTGGCCATCTGAATCTCCTGCATCCCCAAGGCAGCCTCTCTCATGGCTCCAGCAGGGTCATCACTGAATGCTCGAATACCGATGTCAGCAGTTGTTGGCAATATCCACCAAGACATTGTAACCTCGAATGAACATTAAGATATGGGAATTGAGGTTTACTCAAATTCGCTGCACAACTCACCCTGACTTGGGAAACTGGTCGGATCCTTAGGGTTGGTGTTCCACTTATTTTCGCACTTGTTGATGTAGCCATCGCCATCAGAGTCGATGTTTGCATCTGCAGGATCGAATGGATCGAAGTCGAAGTAGTACTCCCAGCCGGCCCACATGCCATCATTGTCCTGATCCTGATGATAGACCTCCGAGCCGTCTAACCATTGATCTCCGTCAGAGTCCGGATTGACAGGATTTGTCCCATTTTGGAACTCTTCAAAGTTGGTGTAATTCTCTAGGTCGTCGTAGAAGTTGTTTCCGCTTTCTGTAGTTGGGTCAATGTGGCACTCTGACTGCTGGGGGTCATTCCANCCGGGGCAATATCGGTTTAGCANATGGGTACGATTTAGNCCATCNTCGTCGAAGTCTTCCTGGCCGTCGTCTATGCCATCAACATCAGAGTCTTTCATCTTGGGATCCATNGGACCTCTGGCTCCTACNGCTCCCAGAGTATTGTTGTCGACCAACCCCAAGCTCAGAGCCAATTCGGAGTATGCGACCTCCCAACCNTCAGGTAGTTTGTCGCCATCNGTATCGTCATCGACTGGGTTTGTGTTCCAGCGGTTAGGGGCCTCTAGAGANTTCATCAGGGTGTCATTATCTATGTCGAATAGAGAGTCTGGNAGAGAGCCCCATGATGGGTCGAGGGCCCAGCGACCAGTAGCAGGAACAGTGAATCCTGACAGATTCATCTCATGCAGGAAGTACTTGGGGTCCATCTCGCCATCTCCATCTCTGTCGCCAGAGGTTGAGAATCCGCCTAGGTAACTGGACCATACCCAACCCCCTGGGCCGAGACCGCACTCAATCATGGAGTCGCATCCAGGAGGTAACCAGTTGGTTACCGAAATCCACAGGCTGTGGCTCTTGGTGTTGTGTTGTACAGAGAACACCTGCATCTCCCAGCCGTCGGGCTGGCCATCCTCATCGGTATCGTTGTTGAGTGGGTTGGTGGCCCCCTGCCAAGGGCGTGGAATATTCAGGACCTCNCTGCCGTCGAACAGNCCATCGTCATCGCTATCAGCNTTGTTGGCGTGAGTGATGTACTGGTCTAAGCCNTCGATTACTTCCTCGCCGTCCGCAAGGCCGTCGAGGTCGGTGTCGTGTGAGGATGCGTTGGTGAAGTAGGTGGAACCATTCCAATAGAATCCATCGATAACCTCCGTGAAATCCTCGAGACCGTCGCTATCGGTATCGCTATCGGTTGCGTTGGTGAAGTATTCGTAATACTCGGCAGCGTCAGAGAGGCCGTCCCTGTCGGTATCGTATGCACCTGGGTCGCTTCTGACAAGTACATCTCTGACTCCTTGGTCGACAATTCTGATTGTCCATCCGATGACCTCTATGCCATCAATCAGGCCATCCCCGTCAGTATCGGCCACCAGTGGGTCGGTTGATCTGCCATCAGCGAATCCGTCAGAGTCACGGTCTCTGGCGTTGTACTCGTCAAGATTGGTGAAGCGCTCGCTCTCCTCCACGACCACTGCTAGGTCTTGAAGTCGGCTAACCACCTCATCTCCAATCTCGACATTGATGGCGTAAATCCATCCAGCTGTATCGGTCTTGATTGGGATATTCACGTACTGGCTATTCTGGACTGTCCTCACCCATAGAACGGTATTGTTGACCTGAACAAAGTCGCCTATTTCTACAGAAATAGCGTGGACAGTTGTGATTCCTACGAGCTCAGTGTAGCGCACGCCTCCATCTCCATCTGCATCGTAGCCGTCGAAATCGGGGTCCTCATCGGCATTGCTACCATCATTCGGATGGATTCCGCTCATATGCTCCCAGCCGTCAGGCATGCCGTCGTTATCNGTGTCTGAATCCATTGGATTGGTNAAGTTCTCAGGNCCCCAAGTGTAAGCTACCTCGTACTCCTCNACATTGTTCAATCCGTCCTCGTCAACGTCTCCGTAGGCGTCAGTAGCATTGGCCGGGTCGAGGAANCGGTTGCCATCGGAATCGANAGCGTAGCAGTACTCGAACCCATCTGGCATACCATCGCCGTCTGTATCCCAGTCTCCTGGTCCATTCAGTCGGCCATCGTTATCCATGTCTTGCTCGAACCAGGTTCTGTCACCATGCCCACTCATCAAATCAGTGTAAGGGGCCTGTAGCGAAATTGTACCGAAGACTGGTACGCCGCAGTGCACCCCCAGCTCAATAACTCCGAAAGCAATCTCATACCGGTCTGCAATCAAGTCTCCATCGCTGTCTTCCTCTAGGGGATTTGTGTCGTACCTCTCCTCGACATAGTTTCTCAGACTGTCGGGCTGAGGTTGCTCAAGATCGAGTACAGCATCGCAAGAATGTCCGAATTGGCCGCCCAATTCCTCCCACTCTGTGGAGCCGATGTCGTTCTCAATCTCTGCCTTAACCTCAGGAGTCAGTAGATAGCAGTCCCAATTACCGTCCAATGGATCCAGCAGAGTCACTTCACCCGAAGGAGTCTCAACTACGAATGTGTACTCAGACTCCCAGCGATCGTTGAGTCCGTCGCCATCGGTGTCTCGCAGGTTGGGATTAGAGCCGAGAAGCATCTCCTCGGTGTTTGTCAACCCATCTCTGTCTGGGTCTCCGAAGGGCCCGTTGTCAGGATTGGGGAAAGTCTCGTTCTGCTCTCCGGTCTCCTCTTCATTGTCTGGCTCCTCAAATGGAATCTCACTGTTGACGGGTTCTCCGTTGTCAAGTGGATCTAATCCGTTAGAAATCTCCCAACCGTCGTCTAGACCGTCCCCATCAGTGTCGGCATTGTCCCATTCAGTGCCGTAGAGNGTCTGCTCCATCCTGTCAGGGAGTCCGTCGCCATCGAAGTCTTGTCCCTCTCTGTGAATTTCGTCGTCAGAGGATTCGATATCTTCAGATGCATCTTCGAAACCACCAGAATTGGTCGTCGAAAGGCCGGCATCGATGATTGTATAGAAGCCTGCTAAACAGAGTGTCACCGTGATTGCGAGAACCGCATATTGATTGTGATTCAGAGACATCGAAGCACACCCGGCCCCTGTGGGGCCGTTCGTTTGAGATTGGGTCCGGATATAATGTTTCACGGATGCTGGGCGTTGGCTATCAATCAGCAATTACTCTAGAAGAGCGTAATTCTAGGATTGGTTTGTCCGATTTGAAAGAGAAAACTGCTCTTCCGTTCCTGCCGTAGGCCCTCTCCCAGCAGCCTAACAATATCCCGCTTGCAATAGCAGGATGAAACACCCCAGAGAAGGTCAGCAAGACTCCTCCGTGGGTGTCTGTCTGTTTTGTCTCACGGAGCCCTCCGAGGCCGTGGGAAGATAGGTGTCGGCGAGCTATGGAAATCCAGTCTGAGTGGTCGCGGACAAGAACGTGATGACCCTCTGACACGAAGCCTTCTCTGGCTGAGTCGGCCACCGCATCCCACCACGCTGAGCGCTTGTCTTCCGAGCCATCCCAAACATAGTCTTCCGATCTCGTGAANTTNTTGCCTNCGACATATGGGNTNCAATACTCCTCAAAGCGTAACACAAGGTCGAGATGAACCATCATCTTTCGCTCGCCCATTATCGACCATGTTCCGCCTCCATCCGAGCGGTAGTCAGTCCAGTGAATTTGATTTTCATCGGATGGAGAAATGGTCGATTCGGAAGTCATCCATGGGACGTTAAGTGGTTTGGGACTAGGCACATCGGTATGCTGCTCGATTAACGAGACAATCAATCCGTCAGTGGGGCCATCGGACCATGTTAAACGGTGGCGTCTGGACGAGGCGCACTCCCATGCTGCTGCAAGAGCGCCAGCACAAATCGGGCCTGAGGCGGGACCTTCGGCTAGGATTCTGATATCCTGCTCATCATCCAGTAGGCGGAATCTTCCTAGACCCCTAGACTCCCAGTCGAATATGTAATCCGTCCATGCTGTAGGGTCCAGTCCAGATGGTTTCGTGATATTACCCAATCTCATGAAGCGTTCCTCATGCTCAAGAGAGGCATGAGCTAGTCGTCTCCCGAGGCTGTTCTCCGTCCTCTTCTCCACGCCTTGCAGAAATGATTCGAATCTGTTCACCCCTATGCGCCAAACCGATTCTTCATCTCGCGAGTTGTCTCTGCATGTGCCATCAGTGAGGAATTTCCATCTCGATTTCGGATCTATTGAGGCTCGCCTTGGTAGAATCCTTCTGAGCGAATCGAAGAGTCTCATGGGTTAATCACCCAGGAACTGCTCGATTCTATCGAATGCCTCGGCCAGTGTATCAATCGGAGGCAGGCAGACCATCCTGAAGTGCCCCGCGCCATATTCTGGAGAGAATCCTGAGCCATGAACCACGAGCACATGGTGCTGGTGTAGCAAGTCAAGTACCCACTGCTTGTCCGAAGCCGCTCTATCGTCTGTGATGCGAACAAACAGATAGAACGCNCCTCCGGGCGCCTCGCAGTCAAGACCGTCTATCTCTCCGATTCGCTCCATACAATAGTCGAGTCTTTCCTTGACACATGAGCGATGTCCATCAAGCCAGCGATGCTCATTAGTCAGACCGGCTAGGTAGCCATGCTGAGCCGGAGTCGAAGCGCATAGCCTGCTGCGCAGGAGTCGCTCGACGCCGTCTCTGACCAAAGAGAGCCTNTCCTCGGGGTCGTGCCAAGCCATGTAGCCGATACGCCATCCGGGCGCGAAGTACACCTTTGAGACGCCGTTGAGGACGATTACCGGAACGCTGTCGGAGTGAGATGCAGTAGAGGACATCTGGCCTGTGAAATCGAGTCCATCATATATCTCGTCTGAGATAATCGTGCATTGTGGATAATCGCGCGCTATGTCAAGAAGTGAGTCGATTTCAGCAGGAGTTGCCACGTTTCCAGTAGGATTATTTGGATTTATTAGAACGAGTAGTCGGACGCTATCATCCATCTTCGAATGGATGTCATCGAAGTCGATGCGCCAGTTATCATTCGGATCTAAACGATACTCTACTGTGGTCGCGCCGTACATCTGCGGGTATGCCATGTAGGGAGGATAATGTGGGCCCGGAGCCAGTACCTTGGTGCCTTCCTCTAGGAACGCAGCGAAGATTATCTGTAGGGCCTCGGTGACTCCGTGGGTCACATAGACATCATCCTCTGAGCATGTCCAGCCCTTGTCAGTCTCCGCTTCAGCTATCGCTTGGCGCAGTTCAGGCAGGCCGTATGATGGCCCGTAACCGTTGTCTTGGNAGTCGAGTGCTTGCTTGTATGCTGCAATCATGTGACCGGGTGTTGGAAGTCCCTCGTAGGCTAGCGGGTCACCAATATTGAGTCGGATTATCCGGTGCCCCTTCTTCTCCAACTCAACTGCAGGGACTACGACATCTCTGATTGCATACTCTATGGCAGCCGCGCGCTTTGAGACATCAACTCGTTCGGACATGCATTCACAACCCGAGTAACTCGCGGGCTGCATCTAGTGCCGCGGGAATCCCATCTGGATTGGAGCCTCCCCCCTGGGCCATTGTTGGACTACCCCCTCCGCCGCCGTCTATATGGCCGGTTATCGCTCTCAGAATCTCAGTAGCGTCGTACTTTTCTGCAGCGCTGGTACCTTCTGTGCTTGCGACAATCAGATTGCCTCCACCATGCCTAGTTCCCAGTACAGCCAGAGTGGGTTTCTTAGGGTCTCTAGTCAGTTGCCCGAGCATCGTCATCAGGGCCTTGATGTCGCCTCCTACCTCCATTACTGCATACCTGATTCCTTCTTTCTCAACTGCGCCGTCCCCTCCACCACTGGTGCGTAATCTAACGATTTCAGCCTCAAGAGACTCAATCTTCTTCTGTTGTGACTTCCACTCCTCAAAGAACCGTGAAACTGTCCCCGGGAGGTCTTCGGGAGATACGCCTAGAACTTCGCTTGATTCGGTCAGAAGGCGCTCTTGCGCCCGGGCATGATCCCGCGCCGTCTCTCCCGCCACGATTTGCAGACGCTCGACCCCGTCTTGGACTTGACTGGCCCTGATGATACGAAGTTCCCCGACTTCGCCCGCTTTGTCGTGATGGGTGCCCCCGCAAGCTTGGACGTCGTACTCTCCGATTTTGATGACTCGAATCTCGCTGTGTTTGGGTGGTCCGCCCTGATAGAGTTCGAAGCCAAAGCGGGCATCTGCCTCGGCTCTCCTCAACACCAGCTTCTCTACTTCCGGGTCGTGAGCNATGATGTCGTTTGCGTGGTCTTCGATGCTGTCAAGTTCGTCTCGTGACAGCCGCTTGTAGTGTGTAAGATCGATTCTGGCATAACGCTCGCCCTTGTTTGAACCGGCCTGCCAAACATGAGGNCCTAGGAGCGTTCGAGCGCTGCCGCCGACTATGTGTACGGCAGTGTGGTGATCCATGAGTTGTCTACGCCTTTCCCAATCGACCTCCCCCGATGTTGAGTCTGCATTAACTGGTCCATCGGTTAGGTGGTAAACAACACCGTTCTCTATTCTGGTGTCAGCGACATTGGCATTCCCTAGAACGCCTTGGTCACCCAACTGCCCGCCACCCTCAGGGTAGAATAGAGTGCGGTCTAAAACAACAGAATGAGTAGGTGTGATGCTTACCTCCGAGGATAGGTTTAGTTCCTCCAACTGGTCCGCAGTGAGTTCTTTGCAGCCAAGAACCGAGGCTTCAAAGGAGGTTAATTTGGTGTCTTGATAGTAATCGAGAGAAGTTGCTGGGAATCCTCCGGAATCGAACACTTCGGTGTGGCCTCTGTTTGATGCTGCTGCCTTGGTTCGCTCGGCGTTCCTAGCCGCCATATCTGCCGCGAAACCGACCCTCACTCCTAGTTGAGTCCATCCAGCCTCGTTTGCTATCGATGCGACCATGTCTGGATTCAGGCCTCTCTCTTCTGCAAGTCGAAATAGTATCTCATCTGGTGCTTCCTTGACATCCTGAGGTAGGCCCCTAAGAGCAGTCCTCACAGCAGCCTCACCTTTACGCAGCATCTCATGGTAGCGCTGTTCTTCCAGAGTTAGTATCGTCAGGGTACCTTCACGCGATTGAACGAATCTCGAATAGTCAAGATGAGAGTCTATGTGGTGAGCAGCAAGTTCTGCCAAGGATACATCAAGGCCTAAGTCGGCTTTCATTCTACAGACTCTTCGTGAGAGCATCCTAACTAGATACCCTGCCTTAGCGTTGCTGGGAACTAGGCCATCCCCCAACATATTGCAGATTGCATGCATGTGGTCGGGAATGGCATAGATTGAGGATAGTGGCTCAGTGAGTCGCTTCAGCCCCTCTACTGAGACATCCAAGCCTGATTCCACTAGACGTTGTGACAGAATCGAATACAAAGAATCCACATCGGTTCCCACATCGATATTGAGTATACCAGCTAACCTAGAGAGTTCTCCGAGAAGCACATCGGTCTCGGCAGACAGGTCCAAACTGGAAACCAACTCATCGAATCCGGCAAGCGACTTTAGCCAATCCACCGATTCAGGGTAGATTGCCTCGTAGATAGTGGGAGTCCCAGCAGCTGCCCAACAGAATCTCTCCAGACCATATCCTGTATCGATTATCTGCAGGTCCATCTCCCTGTATCTAAGTCCCTTAATCTCGATATCCCCGTCCTCGTACTCCTCGAGATTCATGAAGACTAGTGTAGCTAATTCTAGTCCGCCGACTATGACTTCCAAGGCAGGTCCTGCATTGCCCCCTCCCGACCAGGGATTCTCGAGGTATGTAATCTCGGACGGATCAATGCCCAGATGTTCACAGAGCATCTCGTCGCAGTAGCGTACACACTGGTCTATCCAATATATCACATCGCCCTCATTAGGCCTATTGAAGGCATGATGGGCCATCATCTCGAAAGTAGATAGATGCCGTCCAGAACGGCCTACTGCGGCCACATCTGTCAGTCTTATACAAGGCTGTGATATGCCTAGTGGGTTTGCAGGAGGGGGGACCATTCCGCTAGTTACATGAGGTTGGAAGTCGGCAATTGAGGCGATTGTCAGGTGTATATCGTCGCGCCACCTGGCAATCACAGGGTAAGGCGCGATTCGGTCATGNTCGCGCTGCTCAAAGAAGCCTAGAAACATCTCACGCATCGCATCCTTGAGCGCTTTTCCTCGCATAGGGAAGCCTTCGATAATCGGCTTTCCAATGAAGGTGTAAGGGTCCTCGACAGAGTCTCCGCATGTTTCTCTCTGGGAGTCTCTAGTCCAGAAGAACTGGTCAGTAACTCTGCAAGTACGGCGTGTGAATCCGGCTTCTTCCCAGTACGGGATGTAGATCTCTCCGAACGCCACGCTGTCACCTCTGTACTCACCGATTCAATGCNTCGACTTGAAAGCGATTGTCAAAATCATAGTCATCAGACATATCTCCCGCTCGCCAAGCCTACGGCGCGTTGAAATCAAGGGTGCCTCACGATTCGAGCATGAGTGCTTCGTGGCGTGAGCATCTGAGTGCCGATTCTGAAGGTAGAATGCGTATCTCAAAGCATGATGGGATGCTGACTGATGCATTGCTAATCGCCGATGCTGAGCACATGGCCGGACATACCGATGACCGTAGTCCCGAACAGTTGTGTAATACTGCCGGAATGCCAGGAATAGTCGGTGATGCCTGGGCTATGGCTGACTGGCACTTCGGTTACGGATTCCCAATAGGAGGGGTCGTCGCCACGGATGTCGAAGCAGGTGAGATGGGTGGTGCAATCTCTCCGGGAGGAGTTGGATTCGACATAAACTGCGGAGTGCGTCTGTGTTCGATGGACGTTGAGANGAGGGACATTGATTCAAAGCTCCTTGCTGAAATGCTCGCAACGGAGATTCCTGCAGGTGCATCTAGCAAAGGAGGAGTTGTTCTGGAAGCCACAAGTATGGATTCCATCCTTTGCAGTGGTGCAGCTGGTGCGATAGAAATGGGCTGGGGAGAATCCAGAGACCTCGAAGTCATCGAATCCAATGGTAGTCTTGAGAGTGAAGAGCGAGGAGTTGGTGAGAGGGCTGTAAAAAGGGGAATGAAGGCCTTGGGAACTCTGGGATCCGGTAATCACTTCCTTGAATTACAAGTAGTCGACAGGGTAGTCGATAATAGAGCTGCAGCAGCATTTGGGCTGCGTGAAGGCCAGATAACTGCGATGATTCACACCGGATCGCGTGGCCTAGGACATCAAGTCTGCAGTGAGCACGTCGCAGCAATTGAGTCGAAGTACCATCGTTCAGGGGATGACTGGGTTTGTCCTGANTGGGGTTATAGGTTGAGAGACAGGCAACTGGCAGCAGCTCCGATATTCAGCCGCGAAGGAGAAGCATACCTAGATGCCATGAGGGCAGCTGGGAACTACGCCTTCGCCAATCGCTCTGCCCTTACACAGAGACTGAGGAACGTACTTCGGGAACATTTGGGTACAGACGGAGAACTCGATGTGGTATACGATGTGAGTCACAACATAGCCAAGGTCGAGGATCATGTGGTCCATGGTAAGACATGCAAGTGCTGTGTCCATCGTAAGGGAGCCACTAGGGCTCTGGGCGGAGATCATACCGAACTTGCATCTCGATTTTCTTCTGTGGGTCAACCAGTTCTAGTGCCCGGAGATATGGGGACTGCTTCATGGGTTCTCGCAGGTCCGACCAAGGGAGGTAACGATGCGTTCTCATCGTCCTGTCACGGAGCTGGTAGACAGCTCTCAAGAACGGCTGCAAGGAAAAGCGTGAATGCAAGAGCCTTGATGGATAGACTAGAGCAGCAGGGAGTACATGTCAGGGCAAAGACACCAAACGTACTTTCCGAGGAGGCTCCCGAGGCGTACAAGGATGTTGATGATGTGGTCCGGCTAACCGAGAAGGCACGACTAGCTAGGCCTGTTGCTCGATTGCGCCCTCTGGCTGTGATTAAGGGCTAACTCTTCGAAGTCAGTATCAACTCGATTTGATCATTATCGTTCATGATATAAGTCTCGAACTTGTCACTTGATTCACCGTTCACATTCATGCTGATGTCATACTCTTCCCAATCGGAGACTCCGCTTCTATCTATGTCGAATGCTCTGTCAGAGGTAAGAGATGGTCCTCCCTCTCTCTCCCATATTTCAAAGAAAGAGCCGAGAGGAACATTGTACTTCTTCGGAGTTTCGATGTGCAACTTAGTGAAGTCCGTATTTGTGGAATCATGAACATGTATCCACCGCATTCCTCCCTCGCAACCAAACTGATCTATCCCAGTATTTTCTGGAATTGTCATTTGCTGTCCATCCATGATAACTTTCAGGTTTGGATGATAATGTTCCGAAATTCCGACATCGCTGTGTTCCAACCCACCTAGGCATCCATCTGAGACTTCCCAGTCNGGNGAGGGTTCGAGTGCATCGGGCTGATACAATGCAACTACGATGAAAGCCACCGTGGCCACTGCAGCTCCGATAAGCAATACTCTCTCTGCGTCCATGCGCCTACGAGGTGCGAAGTCGTCTTGAAGTATGTGACGACTTACATCGAGTATCCGCGCTTGGGCTGATCNGGGATTGATGGGGCNGTTCCGGACTGTACGCCGTCCGCTTCTTCCATGATTATCGTGAGAAGTGTATTGACCAATGCCCTTAGTTCCTCTACCTCNCCTTTTAGTTCCTCAAAAGTACCTGCTTCGCCCCCATCGGTCATGCGCATCCCATCCAGAGGATTGCTCCTCCGAGNCGATGAGCCCTCGCNTTTGGCCTATAAACAAGGAAGGTGGNCTTCTATTTGTGAGTTCGATTCAGATATGAGAAGTAAATGACGGAGATTAGTCTTCGTCGTCTTCCTCTTCGTCTTCGTACTCATCGTCGTCGTCCTCTACGTCTTCNCCCTCTTCATCATCCTCGTACTCCCACGAATCATCCTCGTAGTAGGACTCGTCGTCGTCNTCGTAGTAGTAGTCATCATCAGAGCGGTTTCGCATCATTACCAAAGCTAGGCCGATGGCTGCGACGGCAGCGGCAGCTGCAATCATAACGACCTGTGAGTCAGAACCTCCTTCGTCCTCTGATACGGGTTGCTTGACATTAATTCCTGTGATGGCCTGATACGGGTTGTCAAAGTCCTCATCGATAATCAGGTACAGATTAGGCTGTCCAGCTCTCCATGCCTCCCACTGGAAAACTGCTGTGACGCTAGAGCTCTCAGCAGGTAACACGATGTCCACCTTACCAGTGCTAAGCGTAGATAGTGACTCTCTCCACTGGGTGCCGTCAACNAACTCATACAAGCCTACGACAAGTTCTCCATCTCTCTTACCTGGATTCTCCCAGAAAGTCTCGATTGTGAGGATATCCCCGACGTTGGGGTTCATTGTAGGATTGATNACTGAGCGACTGTATGAGCCTAGGAACTCCATTATTCTCAGTGTGACTTGTCTCGGGGCGGATTCGCTGCCCTGGCCAATAATCTCATTTCCTGACTTGTCAGTAGAGGTGATCCAGAACCAAATGTAATCTCCTGCCTCTATTCGCATATCGTTCTTAGGATTTAGATCGAGTGATGACTGGTACACATCATTGGTATCGCCGTCGATAATCATGGTCAACTCTCCACTATCTTCTGTTCCTGCAATCGCGTTGTTACTGCGTACGAAAACCCAAGAGACGTGTAACGGCCCGTCTATCATTCCAATCTCATCCACCATGGTCACGGTGACAGTGACATCACCCAGAAGATCGGAATCAAGGAGAGTTAGTGACGAGTCAGGATAATCAGCGAGATTGAACAGTGCCTGTGGTGCCTTGCTGTCGACAGTTACCGAAGCATCGGTGTTCTGCACTGATGTGCCGCTTCCGGGCACATTCAGAACTTGTGTGGAGACTGTCATCTCAGGATTGAGTGGAACTCGAGAAGGTAATATCATCGATCCGGAGAATCTCCCTTCTGGGTCGACATCGACTATCATCTCAATTTCCTGAGTCCCGTAGATCACTTCAATCTCGACCTTTAGGTCGTTAGGAATCTCATTGGCTTGTACCTGTGAGCCAGCATATACGATTGAACCTTCCATCCCAAACTCATCTCCCTGTTTCAAGTAGAGCATGTCTCCTACAGGGTCGATGTTTGGAGGAGTCAGGTCGGCGAGAGTATCTGGAAGAGCCATCAGTTTGTTGTCCAANTCCCAAGTCAATTCGCCGATGTTGTTCTGATAGGCAACTGTATCGTAATCATCAATGACACTCACGCTTGGCTTGCATCCAATCTGTCCCTCTTCCCAGGGGTAGTCCCATGACAACTCAAAGCCCAAACTGAGCTGAGTGATAGTTGAACTGATTGCAGTAGACTGGGCACTTAGAGGCGAGACCATGCTGTCGTCAGCGGTCCACAGAGTTCCTCTTGACGGGTCGTAGTTGAACTTACCAAGGTTGGATGGACCATCTCCACACAGCATGATGGTGATGTTGTCCAGAGTGTGGATTCCATTAGGTTCCTCAATCTGCATTGTGAATGCGTGTGGCTCTCCAGCAAGCAGGTATCCGAGTTCACGATCCAATCCGTAACCTGAGGAAAGCAAAGTTGTGGGCTCGTCGGTTGCGACCACCACACTGGCCCATGAGTTCTCAGCACCGGGCCCTCCTCCTGTTCCGCCTTCTTGGTAAGTGTAGCCAGCCCAGTCNGTACCCTCGATGTACATGTGAACCACACTGTTGAAAGGTAGCCCTGAAACATCAATTCCTGGGAATTGTACCTGTTGCTGACCGGTCATTCCTGAAGTCATCGGCATTGTNATGGAGAGATATTCTTCTTCGTCTGCCACTCCATCTGAGTTTGCATCTTCCAGAGTTTCACGCCAGTATCTCAGAGTTATGGATTCACCACGCGCCTCCGCTTCTTCTGCGGTGACGAATATGGTTAGAGAGTTCTCGGGCTCCCAGACCTTGCCATGGGCAGGTTGCAGGCCAATGTCGGTGTTGACCTCAAGCGGACCTAGNNTGGGCGGGTTGTAGTCCACATCGACTATTACCTGAGGCGGCACTCCCGTTACATCTTCTGCTCCATTTGCAGATCCTGTAGGCCCTACAACAAGCATCATCGGAGATAGCGCCAGTTCAGATAGCGAGCTAGGCGGCGAGATGGTTCCTGAGAATTCTCCTTCACCCATCGAAGACAGGGCGAATAGGTTACCAGACAAGTTGAGACCTACCGAATAATCAGACATGTGTGGGCGATGACTGGTGGAATCCTGGAATCGAACCGTGCCGGAGATATTCAAGTCAGAACCATACATCACCGGGAANGGATAGAACGGTGAGAATTGATTGGAAAGAAGNCTTCCGGACATATCTCTGACCTCGAAATAATCTACCTGGATGTCGTTTTCGACCGCCTTGGATCCAGACTGACCGCTGAACGATACTGCTGGCCACACGGACTCGCCAGTCGAGTCGATAGCACGAGCGACCCATCGNATACTGTCTACGTCGTCCCATCCCCAACTGACCTCGAACATCCAGTGTACAGAGATGTCGTCCCAGCCATCAGTATGGACTACATTGTCAATGTAGCTGGACTGCTCATCTAGATCGGCTGATGATGCTCCTGAGGATTGNCCGAATGTCGGAGATGCTCCTGCAGGAACATCCCACCCGTAGACAGGATCCTTTGTGACATCGAACTCAAGAACCACTCCATCAGAAGCAGTACCTCGGAGAGTAATCTTCTCAATCTCGGAGTTGTCGAACAGATGGTGATGCTCGGTTACTATCTCGACAAGTTGCCTGTCTGGATAGAGAGTATTCGGAACTTGGAAGTTCCTGTTCGTCATGATGTAATCGAATTGGATGTCTCCATCGATTGAAATCGCCCCCATCTCAGCAGAAACATTGACTGGAATCGAAATCTCCTCCGGCGGAGGGTCATCTTGAGTCTGAGAGGCATGGTAAGTAGAGACCGATGAAGAGATTCCAGTGACGTTTTCGAACATCAGATANCCTATTCCCATTCGAGTCAGAGTAACTGTTTGGGCAGAGTTCGAGTCTATCGATAGCGAGACTTCCTTCCACATTCTACCTGTATCGGGATCGGTATGGGATGAAGGTAGAGAGTTGATTGCAAGCAATTGCTGGCTATCCAGCACATTGTAGAACGGAAGATTTGCATTATTGCTGGTCTGAGACGCGCTTCCTACTGAGACAGTCACAGGTGACTCAAATCCATCGGAGTCGGGAGATAGTGCGATAATTCCAGAATTGGTTGAGCTTGAGACTGGAATCCTGAANGTCANTGAAGCAGGGTTGCTNCCGTCTAGATTGATTGTNGTAGCNGTAACTGAGCTGCCCAAGCCAGAGAGGAGTGATTGCCAACCGTAGTGACCATAGTCATCCCCGAACGAGAATGTCCACTCGTGAGTCTCATCGCCTATCACATCGATATCGGGATTCAGGGCCGGTTCAGCGAAGTTCGCTGTCAATACCAGTTTCTCTATCCATCCATTGGTAGGGATGGAAATTGAAACGCCGTATCCTGGCTGAGGATATGTGAATGAAATTCCGCCTTGTGAAGCTGTACCCAAGACTCCACCATTTGGTCCGGTGAAAGAAATCGTCAGCCCACTTGAGAAGTTACCAGAAAGTCCAACGCTCTTGATTGGTCTAGACGAGTGTAGGTAGTCCATCGAAATGGTCCCCGCCACTCCAGTTGCATTCAGAAGNCCGTCAATCATAGAGACGCTGGGGCTGAATTCCCAGCCATTNCCTTCCAAGGCTGGGGCGTTCAGAACCCTCTTNCCNCCGATATGAATCTTGGTAATCCTAGGAGTCTCCTCTTCGTTAGTCGTACCCATATGAATTCTGAGTTTCATCTGCGGAGTTGCTGTGGTATCTACTCCTGCTAGAGAAATCGGGAATGTGACGTTTGAATATCCAGGAACTGTCTCTCCGGTGTAGGTGTCTATCAGAGACGCCGATACCCATGTGGATGGAGGTATGGCAGATTCGATGTCTATGTAACCCAGATTGAAATCATGGATATCTGAGGCGCTGAAGACTGGGCTNACCCANTCTCCAGGTGCCCCGTAGTTCGCTATTCTGATTCCNACATTGTCCAAGTACCAGCCTGCATAATTCCAGATGGAATCAGAGCCTCCGTGGAAACGGAATTGAACGTTGTCTCCAGCATATGATGCTAGGCTAGCTTCCTTGGACTCAAAATCGNTTGTGGATACAGTGTATACTGAGCCTTGGCCGGTGCAATGAACAGAGCCGAAGTAGTTGGAGCCCTGGGGTATCGAAGTGTAGGTATATGCGATGCTGGGGGTATCGTAGAAATTGTTACCAGGGTCCCAGTAGTTCCAAGATCCACCGTTTACCTTGATGAAAATTCCAGCTCCATCCCAATTGTTTTCAAAGCACGCCCAATGATCCATTACGAAGGAAGCTGTGGAGTTTGCTGGTAGACTGAATGTTGGAGAATAGAGATTCGCATTCAGGCTACCCCCGTAGGTTCCAGCAAGATTAATCGCCATAGAATATGGGAAAGAAGGTTCATCGGTAGGTCCTGCAGTACCTGAGATTTGCCCATATGACCACCTATTNGTATTGGACCCTGAAGATGGGTTCCTAGTCCAACCGGAAGGCATGTTTGTTGAGGGGTTGCTGGCAGTTGAATCCTCGAATCCCTTGGTGGTGTCCAGACCACCGCGTACAAACACGTAATGGGCCCAGTCATCCGCTCCGGCTTGTGTATTGGTGTTAGGATATGGATAGACTGCTCCATAATGGGAAGCAGAGGTAGAGTTGTCGAAATTGTCCTCAAAGACTGTGTTTCCTGAGCCGTCGACTATTCTGATACTGGCAACTGTAAGTCCCTCTTGCTCATCTGAGATNCCTCCGTAGTGAGGAGTGTAAGGGTCACTGTCAACAATAAATCTAATCTCAACATTTGCCTGATTCTGGAACGANGAGGGGATGTCGAAGGAGACGGTTCTGATTCCGTTACTCTGGTCACCGCTTACTCCATCATAACCGCTAACTCCAGGAATTGCACCGGCCCTGTCCTCGCAGTTGTAAACCGTGCTTGAGCCNGAAGAAGANATATCTGTCCAGGTATTGTTGTTGAGTGACAGCTCAATGCATGCGTTATCAGAGTATGACCCCTGTAGGTCCCACTCCATTTCGACCTCTATGTCGTATGAGCTATTAGTTCCGGTTAGGTCAATCGTTCTCTGTAATGCACCGTACTGGCTGGCCGTGTAGGAGCAGGCTGTTCCAGGAGTATAACAGCCGCCGTGCCAAGCTCCATATTGGATTCCATCATTATGATAGTTGATGTTGTCAAGGAACCATCCTGGACGCTCGTATTGCGAATTTGGGTCAGTCCATATGTGGAATCTGAATTGAATCTTACTTGCATTCGAAATGTCGGGAATAGAAGACATCGAGATGTTGCTGTTTATCCACCCGCTGTGAGTAGGGGAAGCGAAAACAGGAACTGCTCCTGTTGGAGCNCCNTCTGGACTGGGCGCACTGGTGGACATCGTACTCGGATATCCTCCATCGGGAGCAATGTAACTCCAGTTAGTCCAGCCATTGGTATTGATTCGATACTCTATCCAAGCCCCATCTCCGCCGCCTGCTGCTGTGCTATCGAGATGATACCAGTGATCGAAGGTCATGTAGTAATTGTTGATGGTGGCAGCCGAGGGGACGTTTGATTGAGGCATCAGGAAGTAACCAGATGAACCCGCAGGGACGGGGGAGCCAGGCATAGTACCTACTNCGACTATTCCTTCTGAGGCGGTTGCTGGAACTACTCCATGAGAGAGATTTTGTTGGTTCCCGAAAATAGTGCCATTCAGATTACCGAATGTGGTAGCTGCCCAAAGTTTGGCTTGGTGGCAGAAATAAGTCTGATTTGTGACCTCGGATGAGTCTAGTTGGTTGTTACCGTTGGTGTTTAGTCCAGCCTTCATCAGATTCCCTCCGAACTCACAGTTGGAGCCTGTAGACTCAGAGAAGAATTGGAACAGGTATCCTACAGTGGTGCCGTTGGTTGTGGTGTCGCAGAAGTAATCCATCCATAGTACTTCATCGCTGTCGAGACTNCCNTCGAAATTATTGTCCCAGCCCCTNTCCATGAGGGTGCCATTTCCTCCGCCGCAGCCACTGAGTCCAGTGTTGTCATAGCCATAGTCGTAAACATGCTCCCAACCAGGAGAGTACTTGTACGCACTGTTGAGGTTGACAGTGATTTGACCCTCATCGAAGGTACTTATGTTTGATCTTGAACCATCGTCCTGCAAGGTAAGAGATTCGTCATTAACCAACTCAGTTCCAAAGAAGTTTCCGGATGAGAAATCAGTTCCAGCCCAAGTGATTCCGTCATCTAGTGCGGCCGCCATAGGAGAGTTGGTCACATGGAGCCATCCGTCTTGGACGGTGGCGTTTCCAGGAACTCTGAATCCGGTCACAGTAACCGACTCTCCTTGGGGGTCCACCGTGGAAGGACCGTACCAATTTGCGGTCCCTGCGGTGGCGATTGGTGCTAGAATCATNAGGAGTACNATTGCTCCTGCTAGTCTCTTACGCTCGGCTGGCATGCTGCCACGTGTGTTTAGGTGCAATATGAATGAATTGGTTCTGTTCTACGAACAGACCCATTTGGCAGTATTTTCTCATTCAGTTTATTCAATCTCAGTGGAGCCACTGGGGGGAATTGAACCCCCGACCTTCGCCTTACCAAGGCGACGCTATACCCCTAAGCCACAGTGGCGACGGTCTTGTCCATCGATAGGGCCGATTTAATCGCTACGATAGTACAGATGAGCTTTTGCCATCAACAGACTCAAGTTGGGAATGATGCTCGTCGGGTCGCTAGCCGAGATCGCATAGCCCGGTATTGCGCATGACTGGAAATCATGTGGGATTTTCCCTCGGGAGTTCAAATCTCCCTCTCGGCGCCACCTTTCTTGTTCGTGCATCCGCAGTCCTCAACTAGCGC
>PAYF01000005.1 GCA_002714745.1 Methanobacteriota archaeon
CCTGCCTTGATTGAGCGCGGCTTGAGGTGAAATAGGTCGTGTACAGTCACTACCACAGGAATCTTGCAACCATTCGGTACCAGATGTGCCTGCTCTTGATCTGTGATGTGCAATAGGTCAGCATCAGACTCCTCGGTTGTCCGTGCGACCAAGCTCGGGTGGCTGCTCCATCTAGAGTACAGGCGGTTCAGAGGAGAGGATCTGATTCGGTGCTCGATTGTTCCTGTTCTGATCCATCCTGGGACTAGTGCACGCTCGAGCAGGGACTCGATGGCGAAATGCGCCCTCCCCAGCCCTGTACTCTCAGGCAGGGCGCCACCTCTGGCAAGCATAACCCGCCTGACCATGAGGCCACCAAGGCGTATCGGACTTAAACGAGGGCGGGAGATGGGTCAGCATGGAGGGAAATCGCGAGCAGGCTGGTCGAGGCCGCAGATTGCTCGTCGCCAAGGGCAGTTTCGAGGCTTTTGGGGGAGCAGAGCGCGACCTGATTNGGAACCTGCCTGCATTTNCNCAGAGGTTCCAAGTGAGTGTCGCAACGCTCCACCCGGTGCCAGAGCTGGAGTCAATCTGCNCACGTCTCGGNCTGCCTCTAATCTNTCCNNANGAGGCATGGGAAACGCCGACCGNCGCNTTCTCTACGGTGCTCGACTCCGGNAGNGNCGNCGCCGCGAAGGCATGGNGGNGNTGCTCCGGACTCGNCGATACNCTTGCCGAATCGGACGCCGTTCACCTAGTCAGTGGCGANGGNAGCCTAGNTCTGCTTGAGCANGTTCCAGATTCTGTGGCNGTCCACCTCCATCTGCTCGAGCCGCATCGAGGCCTGCACGAGGACGTCNTGCACAGGCGGATTGATGGTTCNCCCAAACGGAGCCTTGGTCTGACCAGCGCCNTGCTGTCACGAGCGAGGCGNCGCGACATCGAGGCCATCCGGGGCCTGAGCGANAGGGCGCGGACGGCGATTAGCGGGAACTCCAGCTACACGGCGGCTAGGATTGGTGANGTCTACGGCGTCGAGGCGGGNGTCCTCCTCCCCAGCTTAGTGTCTGANGAGTTNCCGGCCGAATCGAGNTCGGACGTGTCNTTNGAGTCTGNNGNTATGACGGGACCATACGTGGTGAGCGTTGGCCGGGCNAGTTGGGTCAAGGGNTCATGGGAGACGGTCTCCATGCTGTCGGGCAGCGGGCTCTCCCTCGCTCATGTCGGAGGNGGTTCCTCAGAGGATNTCGNGCGCCTGTCNCANCACGCCGAATCGTNCGGAGTNNGGATNTGGGTCGCCCCGCGCCTNAGCTCCCCAGAGATGGCGGCNTTGATGCGAGNGGCCACAGCCGTCGTGAGCACGGCTCACGGAGAGCCTTTCGGACTCACTCCNNTAGAGGCGATTTCGGTCGGAACACCGGCTCTNGTTGTCGATGAAGGCGGCTTCAGGGACACCGTGCTAGACGGTGTCAACGGTCGCCTCCTNCCTCGCGGCGACATCNGTGCTTGGCACTCGGCCCTTGAGCAGGCGGCTGACGGCGAGACCNGGGTGGCGTGGGCNGAGGCCGGTCGAGCGAGAATTACCGAAATGGACCTCAGTACAGAGGCCCACTGCCGTCGACTTGAGTCGATATTGCACTCTCTATGAGAGTGCGATTGTACAAACAGGTGGCCAAATCATTCAAATCAACTCCTATTGACGAGTTTGTATGGACGAAAGTAGCAAGGAAACTACCGGAGACCGCTCAACCCAGATTGCCCTGACCATGGGACTACTGCTATTCGCATCAGTCGTCCTCGGCTCGGGAGCCCTAGGAGAAGANCGTGACACGAATGCCGCTGGCGATGACCGCGANGCTCGTGAAGACGGTGANGANCGGCTTGCGGACGANAGGGNGCAGNCGGATATCGACGAGGAGATGCAGAGGCTCGAGATAGCCTGCGATAACGGCGAGGGNGACATNGAGGCCTGTGAGGAGNTCAGGAGCATNATCGAGAGCAGGATGNAGGCGAATGGTGCTGNCATGCGAGGNATGGACGAGCGACGCGGCCANGAAGACCGAGACATGCGAGGCTCAGGTCAGATGCAGATGCAAGTTCCTCCGGAGGTCCTACACCAAATGGCTGGACTGTGGTGCCATGACCACGTCTTCGACACCTTCTGGGAGAACACCCACGCCGTCGAGCTGGAAGACGGCTCTGGATTCGAGATAATCACCTACGACGATGAAGATAACCAGGAGAGCACGGTGATTAGCCACGATGCGATGTGGCAGATTACAGCCGGTCTTGAGCCGCTTGTAGAGTCGTGCACCCACATGATGGCCGCTCTGATGGGCGTGCCGATGCATGACGATGAGCACCACGATAACTGGGACGAGAGGCCCTCGTTGGAGGAATACTGCCATGAGAATCCTGATGATGAGGATTGCCAGTGGGAAGAGGACGATGAGTGGGACGATGACGAAGAAGAGTCCAACATCCCTGATGAGGACGAAGAGGAACAGAGAGACGGTTAGTCGGCCTCTATCCTCTCGGCCTTCGGACCGAGTTTGAACACTGCGAATAGTGAACCCGTTCCGACTAGCAGCAGCACGATTGAAACTATTGGATTCAACACTGTAGCCGAATCCGAAGGCAGCCATATTGGCATGATGTCGAATAGAGACTCACCTCGAACCAACTTACCGCCGATTGAGGATGCCATGGTAGTCATGAGGATGGCCATTGTAGCAGTCGCCCCCTGTAGGACGCTGAGCGAGCGATGCTCCCACAATCTAGGGCCCAGTCTGATTCTGCCAATTACGAAGGCAGCCCAAAAGCCAGCTGCAAGGCCTGTGTAGACGAATTTGTTGTACAGCAGCGCGTTGTTGACAGTGTTGTCGGCTGCAAATGANCCACTGAGTGCGGCTATCGGGATAAATGCCAGACCAAGTGATGCACCNGCTATGGATGCCTTGTCCATAGTTAGCATCATCCTCTCTGAGGANAATCTNCCACCCAGAATATTCGGGAAGATGCTACCTACAGAACATCCGATTGCACATAGGCTTGCTAGAACCATCGAACCCACTACAATCTCTGCCATTGCNGCATGGAAGGTGGCTGCTCCAAACATCACTCATCACCTCCAAAGTCTGGGTCATCAACCCATTCTTCTTCGACTGGATCCCAGAGTACACCGGGGTGTTCATCGTACTTCACGAGACGTGCGAGATATGCAACCTCCTCACCGGGACCTTTAGGCTCAAGACCGGGTGGCTCGGGAGGAGCAGTTTCGGCCTCTACCTCTAGAGTCATGTCCGGCGCTGGACCACCCTCCCAGGGGGAAAGTCTGGCCTGCAAGGATAGTAGGAAGGCAGTGACAAGCAGTGCTAGAGCCAAGCCCTGTAGTCTGGCATCCCAGATATCGCCATCGAATGGGGCTGGNTGNGTTGCCACTGTCAGCCATGGCTGGGTGANAGAGAACTCGCCGTTGGATGTTGTCACCNGATACTGGATCCTAGTGTCTCCAATGGTGGCAGGAATCTGANCATGCCANTCGTCNCCTTCTCCNGNNACNTCGGCTTCGTGCGGAATCCACTCNCCCTCAAGCATCCATTGAACCGACACAGATGTCGTGTTGGTAGTCNTG
This sequence comes from Methanobacteriota archaeon, assembly GCA_002714745.1. Classification (GTDB taxonomy): domain Archaea; phylum Thermoplasmatota; class Poseidoniia; order Poseidoniales; family Thalassarchaeaceae; genus Thalassarchaeum. The sequence continues at coordinate 3,614 of PAYF01000005.1, forward strand.
ATTANAGTGGGCGATGTATCTCCGGTCACTCTGGTCTCAGGCTTCCAATCAAATGCGAATCCTGGCAGATTCTCAGGTACGGGTTGNACATCNACCGTGTAACCTCGAGTTAGGCCCGAATAAGCCCAGTTGTTGCTATTAGGATTTGAACCGTGATGAGTCGCTACAAACAAATTCGCAGTGCCTAGAGTCTGAGGTGCTAGCATTACCCAAGTCATCGTGACCGAACCACTCGATGGAACTACCACTTCGACATAGTTGTGTGAACCCCCANTGGGGTCCTGTACAATGCTCCATCCGTGGTCCTCGGGGTGGTCTCCATTGCCATCAGCGGAACCNAGNAGGAATACTCCAAGGAGACGGTTNCCTGACAGGCTCATTCCGCTAGCAGTAACATGTACAGCGGTCGCCGTTCCTGAGAAAATAGTGCTATCGACGGATACTGATACTGTCCCGTCTGATGGAGTGCTCAAAGCCGGGTCGCCATGGCATGACCCGCCACAAGTATAGTCACGATCTGCATCNCCATTTCCACCGGGATTGGCCACGCTTGCTCCCGTGGCAAGCAGGATGGCGATGACGGTAACAATGGATATCCGCGAGTGCATCACGGTGACCTCCTTCTGGTCTCAGTAACTGAGATTGCGACAGCAGCAGCTCCGAGAAGAGTCATGATTGCGGAGACCGGTAGCACTAGCAGTTTGGTAGAACCCATTGGGTCTGTGTCAACAGCACCTGCAGCAGATGAAGCATCAACGCTAACCATGTTCTGGCCATCGACCACCCAAACAACCTCTAATCCGTCCACTGTTGAAGTAACAGCATAGTACAGAGTGGTAGCGACCGGGGCCGTCTGGCTCCACTGAGTGCTCGATGTAACGCCCACAGGCTCCATATCCAAAGGCACCGGATCTCCCCATTCAGGAACGGGGTCTAGAGCTGTCAGTCCTACTACAGTGGTGATTGGACTGGTAGAACGGTATACTCGATACTCTGAAGAGGATCCAGTCCAAGATAAACTGACCTTAGTCCCATCCAAAGTTGCGGTGAGATCAGAGACCATGTTAACTGGCCCCAACACGAGTTCGCTCTCGTGTGTGTCTGAAGCCCCCATGTCATCAATCACAGTTAGTGCGACAGAATGAACTCCTCCGGGCAGAATCACATCGATAGTTTCTCCAGACAAGCCGACTCCATTGACGATCCAGAACCATGCCACTACATCTCCGTCCGGGTCTTGCGCCCCNCTAGCATCGAGAGAGAACTCGGATCCCGGTACTGCGGGGTCGGGTGAGGTAGACCAGTCGGCTACAGGAGGTAGATTGGCAATTACTACCATTTCTGATGCTGAGGAAGTTAGCCCCCATGGGTCGTTGGCGAAGACGGTGACTTCCCAAGTCTGTCCAGGCTCAAGTCGGTCTGAGGAGACCGATGGTTGGCCGTCAAGGTCCGGCACGTGGAAACCGTTTCTCGACCACTGGTAATCGAACAATACCGTCTCTTGATCAGGATCTTGCGAAGTCGCTTCGGCCACTAGGTCGTGTAGTGAGTCAGGAACTCCGAGCTCAGTCGTACCGAAATCTCCNCCNAGAGAAATCTCTGGTGGACTCGGAGGTGCGTTGAGTATCGCTCTGGATGTCGTCTTCATCGAAGTTCCAAAGCCCTCCCCGTCACCCGGGATGACCTGGACTGACCAGTGCTGGTCCCTGATCGTCTCTGAGTTTGGGATGGTGGTCATATCGTCATAGTCCTGGACCCAATTGCCATTAATCCACCACCGAATCTGGCTGTCTGACTCTGAGTCGCCGTCGATGTCGGTCTGCTCCCAGACCACGGTGAGGTTCGCAGTGGTGTATAGGTCGCCTTCAGGGAGCATCGAGATTGAGTTCACAACNGGAGGAGTGTTCTGTATGGTCACNGTATCTGTAGTGNCCCAATCGGACCACATCAAGCCGTCAAAGACCCTTGCTTCAGCAACCCATTCCTGACCTTTTGTCGTGGCTTCCGGCGGTACAACCGTCATATCGTTGTAAGCAGATACCTGGGTGCCGTCGCGCAGCCATCTGATTTCGGTCGAAACCTTAGGGTCTCCATCCGAATCGCTGTATCCTACAATTACTTGCAATGAGTTGCTGGTGACAGCGTTGCTCGAGGGTGTGATGTAAGCGGTTGCAGACGGTTGTGTGTTTGAAGAACCGATGACGACGATTGCTGTCCAAGCGGTGTTGCCATAGTCAGTCCCGTCATGAGGTTTGACCGATGCTTGCCATTCATCGCCTGTGCGCGTCCAAAGGCTTGAGACGCTGGTCTNGTCATCCAACTCGGCGATTCTTCCTCCGTCGAGATACCAACGTATCTCGGTGTTCTGCTGAGGGTTTCCATCAAGGTCGTAGTAATCGTAATCGAAGTCGAGGTCGTCATTCTCCAGGGGATCGGTAGGAGATAGTGAGAGTTCTCTAGCTACTGGGATGGTGTTACCAATGGNTACAGGTGAGAGAAGCACTGGATTGCCGTCCTCATTGACGTCAGAAGGTGTGACCTCGACCTGCCACTCTTGGCCTCTTGCAATCCAACTGTTGGGAACATTGGTCATGTCGTCAATGGCGCTGATTCTCAATCCGTCTCTCCACCACTTAATCTGGGTCCCTTGCTCAGAGTCGCCATCGGAGTCGCTGTAGTCATATGAGACTCCTAGGCCGGTCGACTTGGTCGGATTTGTAGGAACATAGGTGACATTGGAGGCTAATGGCGGGGAACTACCTGAACCTCCTGATTCTGAGAGTGTCCAAGTTCCAGTCCCCCAGGAATCTCCCGAATTCTGACCATTGCCGTTGGCATACAGTACTGCAAGATTGAATGTAACATCCCCAGTTCCCGCTACAGGGGCCGTCCAATCGGCNGACCATGAGCGAAGAGAGTCACTGCTGTGAGTCAACTCACCGCTTGATAGCTGGACTTGTGAGCCTAGATTAGACCATGAGCCAGCACTGGCATCAAGATTGAATCCACCATCTCCTGAAACATGCGGTCCACCGTCCCACATCAGCGAATAGGTAGAACCAGCAGTGTATCCTCCGGCNCCCCAAGGAAGTCCACTGAGCGAGGGTGAGAGTGTGGCAGAGTTGGAATGGCAAGAGCAACCGGACACAGACCTACCTGTCATTCCCGATGACGACGAATGAACAGTATGAGGCAGGGAAATTAGCAGTAGTATCACTAGAATGGTGGTGGTGCGATTCCCGTCCCGCATACGCGGGCGTGCGCGAGACGACTGAATAAGTTCACGGCGGCATGTCACCTAGTGTTAGAGTAGATGTCCGTTGCATTGATGCATAGCAAGCAAGTCGGTGGAGCATGCGCACCATCGAGAGTATAGCTATTATCGGGGCTGGAAACATGGGCTCTGGGATAGCTCAGAAGAGTGCTCAGGAGCACTTCGATGTTCAGATGGTAGACCGTGAGCAGCAGTGGGTCGAAAAGGGGCAGCAGACAATCTCGGATTTTCTTGAAGAAGCGATAGGACGCAGGATATTCTCTGCCCCTCAGGTTGAGGAAATTAAGGGTCGAGTCGTTGGTGTGGTGGGCACAGAGAATGTAGCATCTGACACCGATCTTGTCATCGAAGCGGTTTTCGAGGATTTCGGNGTTAAGACGGAAGTTTTCGGTACCTTAGACGAGGTGTGCAATGAGCACACTATCCTTGCCAGCAACACCTCATCCCTTTCAGTCAACGATCTAGCCGAAGCCGTCGCTAGGCCGGACCGTTTCGTGGGTCTCCACTTCTTCTACCACCCGGCCAAGAACAGGCTGGTCGAAATCATCCCTGCAGAAACGACTTCTCAAGAAACTCTTGCTGCTGTGGAGCAATACTGCAAGACAATGGGTAAGGTCGTCATAGTCTGCAAGGACAGGCCCGGTTTCGTCGTCAATCGGTTCTTCGTACCGTGGCTGAATGAGGCTTGTAAGTTGCTTGAGGAGGGGGTCGGAACTACGGCCCAGATTGATGCTGTGGCACGTAAGGCGTTCCGAATCGGCCTCGGTCCATTTGCGTTGATGAATCTGACAGGTTCACCGATAGCTATGCACTCGACAGACTACCTAGCTGCCCAGCTCGGTACTCCGCGATACTCCGCGACTCAGAGCTTGCGAGAATTGGTTGCGGATGGCAGGACGTGGGAGATAGCAGAGGATGAAGATTGTAGCGAAGAGGCTGCTAAGTTGATTCGTGAGCGTCTGCTCGGGCAGGTCTTCGCTGTCTCGTCTCAGATAGTTGCCGAAGAGATATGCTCGATGGAAGATGTAGATCGGGGGGCCAAGGTCGGTCTACGCTGGGCGCTTGGACCGTTTGAGATTGCCAATCGAATCGGCGTGAGCGAGGCTTCTAGGATGGCATCGTCCTACGCAGAGGAAGCNGGNTTAGANCTNCCTGAATGGTTCACTGANAGNCAGNAGNCTTTCAATTTCTCATACGTCGATGTAGNTGTCANTGATNGTATCGCTACTGTCAGAATTAACAGACCAGAGGNGATGAATGCTCTGAATGTGACCGTCNTATCACAACTCGGAGAANTGTTGGANCAACTGAATGNCCGAGATGATNTATCAACNATTATTCTTGANGGAGCAGGNAAGGCATTCGTGGCTGGTGCAGATGTGAAGTTCTTCGTGGACAAGATCAGNGCNGNTGCGATTTCAGANATCTANGACTTCACAGCGCACGGNCACGCNGTTCTGGATAANTTGGAGANCAGTCCGAAGACGACCNTAGCACTGACCACGGGGCTGGCACTGGGNGGCGGGCTGGAACTNGCTCTNGCCTGTGATTACAGAGTGGGNACTCGACGNACTCAATTCAGATTCCCCGANACANGCATCGGAATCTATCCNGGACTCGGAGGAACTCAGCGAACGCCTCGNATNTGCGGNATAGAATGCGCTCGCTANGCGGTGCTGGCAGGAAACTTCCTCGATGCTNNCTCAGCTAAGGCTCTCGGTCTGCTGACTCATCTAACCGAGCCTTCTTCCATCGAGGCCATCGTGGAAGCCATTCACGAGCAAGGCAAGCCCTTGGACAAGTACCCTAACCGGCCCGCTGATTCGGATAGTCAGGTAGTAGCCTTCGCCACTTCATTCTACTCGGACAATAACATGACCTCGCTGCTGGCAGGGAAATCCCCTGATGGCTTTGATATCGAAGACAAGATGGTTTCGAGACAACTCAAGTCGCTGTCTCGCGCCGCGCCTATCGCACTCTCGATGGCCAGCGAACTGCTCGACGAGGCCGCTGGCGCAGACCTAGGGTCAGGGCTCAAAAGTGAACTCGAGGGGCTTGATGTGATATTTGGCACTGTAGACGCACTAGAGGGGCTAAGTGCCCTGATTGAAGGGCGTAGGCCGTCCTACTCCAATTCGTGAGAAGGCTGAATACTCAAGGCTCTGCTCGAGGGACATGACATACGGCTGTCCGCGTTGCGGTTGGACCGGCGACGACCCGATGGAGTCTCGTAGCGTAGAAAGCAGTGCTGTGGCGTATGGCGGTCATGCACAGGGACGAGGAGGGGGTGGTCCAGATCCGGGTTTCGTTGTGATGGAAAAAAAGCGNGTCACGAAGAAATATTGTTTGAACTGCCATAGGCCCCTACCTGATTCTCAGCAGCCGAAAATTGGNATGACTTCCGGAGAAGCCGAACAGAGTTTAGGCAGGATGTTGACACTCCTGATGATAGCAGCTGTAGTCGGATATGTGATTCTCTTCTAAATCACAACTGTTTCTTCGGAGACTGAATCCAAGCAGGTGCTCTGTAGTTAGCGATTGCAGCATAGAACACCGCTCTCAAGCTGACCTTAGGCACCTCAGCCAATGTATCTCCTTCTTCTATCGTCTCTTCCAACCAGTTCTCTAATAGTATGTCCATGTAGTTTCCTCCTGTAACCAAGTGCGGTTTTCACACCAACCTCTTGTAACCTGTATATCAAGCGGTCAGTATTCGCGATTACACCGAAGTGCATTTTATACACCAGATACCTTCTCGACAACCTGTTATCATGGTCTCCGACGCGATGAAGATTACCGCCAGAGATATGAAAAGCATCAAGCAGGCACTTGAGGAAGTTGAAGACAATGGTGCGATGATTCGCAGAATCTTTGGAGAATACAACGACGACGAATTCGACGTCTCCTGGGAAGTTGATTCGGCCGTAGATGCCTTCTCAATATTCAGTTCTAGATGGGCTATCGAGATNCTNGCTACATTGTACATCGCGGGCGACCGTAGATTCAACGAAATGAGGAGGCTTCTNCGTGGAATCAGCAGTAGGACTCTATCAGACAAACTGACAACATGCGTTCAGAACGGGCTTGTAGCCAGGATTGTTGAGGATGGTCCTCCGATTCGAGTCATCTACAGGCTGACAGAGCACGGACGAGAGGCNGGTAGGCTGCTCAGNCCTCTAGTGGCTTACATGAAGATCCATCAGGACCGCGTGGTTGGACCTAAGTGAGTTTACAACCGAGAGCATCGGTGATACACCGAACCGTATGCTTCAAAGGTCGTATGTTGAGGAAGGGTGTCATGGCTTTGCTCCAACAGTGGCGCAGTAAGCGTTCTTGGTTCCTTGATGGGTTGGCAGCCATCACTGGCGGCGTGATTGGCCTGGGAGGCATTTTACCTATACTGGTGCCAGTATCTGAGGGAACTCTCGCCGCCCCTCGCGATCATTCATGGGAGCATCCTCTCAGAAGGAGTATACTGTCTACTCTCGAGCGTTCGCCGGGCATCCACTACAGAGAGTTGCAGAGGCAGTTAGATGCTGCGAACGGTACTCTCAGGCACCATCTCGATGTACTGATAAGCGAGCGTTCGGTGACCACGATGTCGGTAAATGGTCGAACCTGCTACTATGCTGGCGCACCTTCGCAAGTGGAGATTCTAGCGGGAACAGGTGTAACTGATCAGGCGAGAGCTGCTGAGATGCTTCCTGTTGGACTCTCTACAGTACAAAGAAAAGTCGTCGCTAGACTATCTAGAGCTCCGGAGCCTGCTTCTCAGGCTGAGCTTGCTCGCGACCTAGGTCGTTCTAGGGCCTCTGTACATTCAGCGATTGGCGTGCTCCGTCAGCGTGGTATACTCAGCCCATCAGGACTTTGTCTAGCACCTCATCTGTCGGGTCTGCAGACCTCACAGGTCGACTATCCGTGGCTCGATATTCGCGTCGAATACGCCTGAATTAGACTCACGGTTTGGCTAAGCCTCTTGTGCCTATGGATGCGCGCGGAGCGCGCATGTTCAGAGTCAGACTGGTCGAAGCGGCGATGCCTACCGGCAGTCGTGACCCTGATGTGCTGCTCGCTTGGATACTAGATTCAATGGGGCTAGTCCGACGTAAGAGTGATGGTTTCAGCGTCGATGATGATCAAGGCGCTCTACACCGAATGATGGGTCTGACATTCCTAGCAGAACCGCTTAGAGGCTGGGATGCGAAGTCAATCAGNGATGTCAGTGGNCTCTCACAGACTGGTGTCCATCACCAATTGGTCAAGTTGCGAGAGGCCGGCCTAGTAGCGACACAGACAGATGACAGGTGGCATGTCTATGTGCTACGAGGAGGTTCGATGTCAGCATCGATGGAGTTGATTTCTGCACAGTCTAGAGTGATTCTAAGCCAACGTCTAGGGGCTCTTTCATCCTATGTCTCGGATTCCGAAGAGAGGATGATTGTACCTTCAGAGGAGGAAGAAAACGATTTCCGTATCGAGGTCGCCGAACCGAGGGCATTGGAGGAAGGTGAAGGATTCCTGGATGCTTTGGTGCACGATTTCGGACTCAATGGAGAGCGAGCCAAGAAAGGAGACGAGTTATCGAGAAAATTGCTCGAGGAATTAGCTGGAAGTGGTAACGCAGTCAGTTTACTGGCTCTCTCTGAGAAATTCGGAGAGTCGCGCTCGAGGGTACAACGATCGATTGAGAGGATGCGGGCAGCTGGGATTGTAGAGAGGGTACCTATGCTAGAGCGTCTGGCTCAGGACATCTATGCTGGCTTGATGCGTCAGAGTGATGCCAGAGGTGAAGATTGGCTAATGACGAGGGGTGGTTTGGGAAGACTGAATGATTCGGTCTCGAAGTCACTGATTACAGGAGTTCGAAAGAAGTCACTTGACTCTGACAAGGTGCAGGAGATTCTCAAACAGGTCGATATCAATGCTCAGCGAATCCTGCTCAATACACTTGGAGGCAGGATGCCTTACGGAATCAGGATAGCCGGGAAGGATGGTGCAACAGTCACAGAAGCGGTGATGAGAAAGGCAGAGAGGACTCTCAGACGGATGAGGACAGTTGCTCAGAGGCTTGACGAGTCTCTAGCTAATCAAGAGAATTAAGCCGAGTGGTTTTCCAACATCTCGAGGTCGCAAACCGCCAATGCTTCCTCATGGGTGGCTTCGAGGACAACCGGACAAGCCAATCCGGCTTCGGCTGCGTCCTGCCACGTACTAGCGCATACGCACCACCTGTCACCCGGCTTCAATCCAGGGAAGCCGAACTGAGGTGCGGGTGTAATCAGATCATTGCCCTGTGAAAGAGCAAACTGTAGAAACTCATCAGATACAATCGCGCATACAGTGTGAGAACCTTGGTCACGCTCATCCGTATTGCAACATCCATCACGCAACCACCCGGTCAATGGCTCAATAGAACACTCTTGCAATTCGGTCCCCTTGACGTTAATTGAGTCGTACATCACACCACCGCCGTGGGGGAGGCAAGATTCTCAAGATAATCCGAGACTCTCTGGCCTAGTTTTTGTTGGTCGTGTATCGAGTGCAGCTCAACCCTCATCGCGGAAGCACCCGGAAGTCCTTTGGTGAAGGAAACAGCGTGGCGCTTGAGATTCTTGTTGCCATGCTCGCGATACAACTCCGAGCTCAACTCGACATATCTCTCCCAGCACCAGTGCCTAGCAACAGCCGGATCATCAACTCCCCACGGGGGCTTGTCCTCTGACCATCCGAGGTCGCGCTTAATCTCGTGAAATAACGTAGGTCTGCCGATGGCTCCGCGGCCAATCATTAGACCGGCAGCGCCGGTCTGCTCCAGGCAGGCAGCGGCAGTATTCGCATCCACGACATCACCGTTTGCAATCACGGGGATGTCGACTGCTTGCACGATGTCTCTGATTTGTGACCAGTCAGACTGACCCGAATATCGCTGCTTGAGGGTCCGTCCGTGAACACAGATACGCTCCACGCCCTCGGCTTCAAGTCTTTGACAAATCTCCAAAGCGGTGTTCTCCCCACTTCCAGTTCCAAGTCTCATCTTCACGGTGATTGGGACGTTGGTAGTTTCTATGCACGCACGAACCATACGTACGACTTTGTCTGGATCGCGCAGCAGGGCCGCTCCCGCGTCGTTGCGGCACACCTTGGGAGCAGGGCAGCCAAAGTTGAGATCGATAATGTCGGCTCGGTCCTGAAGCAGATTGACTGTGGTGACCATCTCGTCNATATCTCCACCGAAAATCTGCGGGATGAAAGGATTCTCTCTNGGATCGGTCTCTACCTTGAGCCATGAGTTGGTGTTCCTCCGGGTTAGTCCTGATGCCGCGGTGAACTCGGTGACAGTGTAATCAGCTCCGCACTCACTCGCCAGCAGCCGGTAGGCTAGGTCGGTTACACCGGCCATCGGCGCGAGGAAGAGCGGTTGGTTAGGGGTCCGCATGGTCATCGGTCCAGTACGAGACCTATGAGTCCGTCGCGACTCAGAAGGTTGATTCCCAGTCATCGACGCTCTGCGAGCGCTCCCAGTCGGCGTCAGAAAGTAAGCCTCTGTTCTTGAGCATCTCACGTGCTAGCAGCCAGTAAACGAGTGCGAGCGAGCGTCGTCCCTTATTGTTAGCTGGAAGAACTAGATCGACGTTTCTCAGACGGTTGTTGGCATCGCAGATGCCCACGACTGGTAGACCGGAGCTGACTGCCTCGGACAGAGCCTGCGAGTCTGCCGCTGGGTCGGTGACCAATATCACCTCGGGCTCAATGTATGTCCTGAGGCTAGGATTGGTTAGAGTTCCGGGAATGAAACGCCCTACTATGCGCATGGCGCCGATGCTCTGTGCGAACATGCGAGCGGGGCGTTGACCGTACTGTCGGGCGCTGACTACGAGTATTCTCTCTGGGTCGTAGTTAGAAAGGAACTTGGCAACAGTTCTGATGCGCGAATCGGTCTGATGTACGTCAATCAGATGCAATCCGCCGCCGTCCTGGCGCATGGTGTCGAGGAACTTGCGCATATCCGCCGACTTCTGGTTGGTTCCTATGTGGACTGCATGCTGCTCGTACACATCAAGGGGAACTAGTGGGGCTAGACTCTCATCCACGTTGAATCCTCAGCGTCGCGGCGACCTGACATTGACTCATAAGCGCTACGCATCGCTCTGTATGGTGAAGCTCACTCCAAATCGCTCAGAAACGTGCATTCACCAGTGTCGTGGACCTCTGAGAAGCGCACGCACGGGCGCGTTATAGTGAGATACACATCGAAGCTGTCATGAAACGATAGTTGTTCTATCGGAGCTGTGATTCCGTATCCTCTGGCTTCAATCTCAAACAGCCAGTTGCCTTGCATGAAAGTGCCATTGCCGAGTGCAAAGACGGTCTGTGGGTAGTCCTGAGTAGCCCTTACTTCCCAATACGGATTGCCGCCTGTCTCCTTAACGCCGGGCTCCCAAAGCCGCACCTCCACATAGCGTAACTCGTTGGTCTCATTACCTACAATATCTTCAATCTGAGAAGACCATGGGAATTGGGCACGGAAGTTTATGACCAGTTCAGTGACACTCTCATCGAACGTGATTAACTCCTCCCTCTGATATGGCTCGGCCGCTTCAATTCCGGATGATTCGAAGGTGTGATCCCAGCCGAAAGTCTCCTCCTTTGGGAAAGTCGAGGGGAGTTCGCGCCACGACTCCATCGTCTCTCTTTGTGCGGCTAGCCCTAGGCAGCCTGAAGTGAGTGTGGAAGTCAGAAGAACTGCGAGGACGGTAAGTGCCTTGGTACGTCCTCGCATGGTGCGTGGGGAGGTCGATGTAACTTCAATACGCTGGATGTTTGGTGCCTCTCGGTACTCATAGGGAACGTCAAAGCCTTCGCTCGGTAACCCTTCGTCGTCATTGAGGCAGAATAATCGAATGGGCAGTAGGGGAAGAATGTTGCACTAGGTGATTACTCTTCTTCATCTGAAGCCACACGAGGTTCGTGGACTTCTCTGAANACAATAATGCCTACTCCCAAGTGGTCNCTCAGAGTGCGCACTAGGCTAAACTTCGTGAACGACCAGTTCTGATCGTAAGCTACAGCCTCAGGAGTGGTAATGGTCAGATCGTCGCCATCAAACTCGACCTCGAAGTCGTCGCGNCCGGTGTTCATGCTGAGAAGGGTCTCAACCTTCTCAGCGCGGTCCTCGACTACCTTGGTGATTCGGTAGTTGTAGCGCAGGGTAGCTCCTGCCAGTGGGTGATTGTAGTCTATCCTAGCGCGCCCCGCACTGAGAAACTGTAGAATTCCCTGGCGTCCGCCAATCTCCACGGGTGAGCCGATTCCGAGCATCTCTGGTTCGCGCACGCTGCGCATAAGCACGTTCTGGCCGATTGTCTCGACAAGGCTGGCGTCGCGCTCTCCATAAGCGTCCGANGGTTCGATGTCGATGCTGTAGTCNGTCTCAGTCTCAGCCTCGCTGAGATGGGACTCGAAGCCAGCAATCAGTCGNCCATCTCCAACTACTGTAATCATCGGAGAGTAAGTGCGGTTCTCGTCATGGGCATCATTCTCCTTGGCGACCTCTTCACGAGTGGTCTCGATTAGCTTGTCATTGTCTGCGTTGAATAAATCGTAATCGATGTGGACTATTGTGCCGTTGTCCATGGAATAGCCTCCTGAGGCGCCCCGGCGACCTATCGCCCCTTTTTGATACGCTCGGTCCACCCGGAGGGTGGATTAGAACAGTCTACTCCTCTTCATCAGCCGCTGCGCGGCTGCTCAACAGGGCCGCTAGACCGCCAAAAATGATGAGTACCCAGCCCAACCAAACCAAATGGCTTCCCTGCAAATCGTAGATGGTCACCCTGACTGTCTCGACCTCATCCAGACCGCCAAGAATCATCGAACTGAGCAAGTCGTTTGACTGGGCTAGATCTAGGATGACGATGGTATCTCCAGACAGCCTACTCATCCTGTCTACCTCGGAGCGGGAGTTGATGGCCCCGCTTGGTGAGTCAAAACGCAGCATTCCGGGCCTAAGGGTATCAATCANTTCCCCGTCCTCCCAGACTTCGATTGAAACACCGACGAAACCGTCTCCTACAGAGAAATCGTAGTCCTCATGGTCAGAAGCGAACATCTCGGTGTCAACAAAAACCATCTCGTAGCCATCATGCGCTACTGCCTCGTCCCTCTGTAGAGTAACCAGATGGGAGGGATCTGAGCGGTCAAGCATGGTTGTGGTCATCACGTGGCCGACTAGAAGCAGTAGAATCCCGAGGTGGGCCAGGTGTGAGCCGAGCAATCTTGCCCGCGCGGCATTGCTACCCCCAATGCCACTGGCTCGCAGATATGGCATCACTCTCTTCACCGTGAGCCATGCCTGCCTAGCGGTCGTGGGAAGTGAGATGAGTAGCCAAGTCAGGACAAATGCTCCTACTGCTCCTCTGGTAATGCCGCTGGTAACCACNAGTCCAGGGTCGCCAGGAAGTGGGAGTCTGTCACTGAACACTGCTAACACGATTGAGGTAACTAGTGCGAGACCAATGACTGCGGGGGCTTTGTTCGCAGCTAGTGAGCGGNCCCAGCCATACAATGCTAAGCCCAATGCGAGCAGGCCGAGTATAGGTGCGCCGTAGAACTCGTGAGCCTCAAGGCTTGGTCCGTCAATCTCAACGGTCAGGAGCAACCAAGTGAGCAGCAGGAATGCTGTGCCACCGTACCAGGGAATCATTCGTGCCGCACGAATCCTTGCTGAGGAGTCAGAGAACGGCATTCGAAGGGACTCGAACTCTCTCTCATTCTCAGGAGAGAGGAGCCAAGGCGCTAGGAACGGGACCATGCCAGCGACCGACTGCTGGATATCAGATATCCATAGCCAGCTGGAGAAAAGCATCATCACGACCCCCAGAGCAATCCAATGCATAGGAGGTCGCTGCGAGTCGCCGTTGACAATCAGTAGCATCAGAGCTAACCCAACTGCCAAAATCGCGCTAGAACCTATCCAAAGAGCGATGATGAGGGATAGCAGAATCAGGACTCTTGACATCGCAGGGTTCTCCTCGAGCATTGTCTTCCTACCTGCTGAAGATACCGTAGCCCTCTGCTCTCTGAGCAAGTGCCGCAGGGCGAAGCAGCTCATGGCTACCATCACAATCAGATACGATGTCACTTCGATTCCAACGGGGCTCCACTCGGCAATCTCGAGAACTCTGAGGTAGGGGTCTTCGGACAGAGATCCTTCGCCATCAGCCACGAAGGCGTGGACGGATGCCCAAACTCCGTTTGCGCGGGTGACCATGGTAGCATGGAAAGCCAGAGCTCCGGCGATGATTCCAACCGCGGGTGAGGCAGCAACCGCCTTCGAGCCCGGTTGGGCTCTGACGTGAATCACCAGCAGCAATGCTAGCCAAGGCAGCAGGGATCCGGTTTCAACAGGGTCCCAAGCCCAGTAGCCTCCCCAATCCAATACTGTGTATGCCCATAGGCCACCAAGACCGATGCCTATGGTCCCTACGACGAATGCAGCCCTAGCCCAGCACAGTTGCGATTCGTGAATCTTCTCCGAGGAGTCGTGCCTGAGCACTCCTGCGATTGCAACACTGGCGGTTGCAAGACACAGAGAGTAGTACGCAAATACGATTGGAGGATGTATTACCATCAAGTCGGTCTGAAGGAGAGGGTGTAGCTCACCTTGTTGTAGCCCTGCAGGTGCGAATGGCTCAAGCAGCCAAGAAATCAGGATGATCGATGCAACCAAGATATGCATGATTCGTACCTCAAGCTTCGCCGGCTTGTCCTTCTCGGCCATCAACCAGGTCACGACTCCGAGTAGAGCAGCCCAGAGCAGAAGAGGTCCGGCTCTGCCACCCCAAACAGCAGAGACTCGGTACAGTAGTGGCAGACCCGCGCCTCCATATCTAGCAACGAGGTCGATTCCCGATGCATCGACTACGAAGGCGCCTACCAACAAGGCGAATGGTGAAATCTGTGCCGCGAGGGTGACGTTTCTGGCCAGTACATCTCCGGCCTTCTGAGGGCGCATGGTCTGATGGAGACTTGTCAATACTGCGAGCGCGAGCAGTACAAGTCCCAAAGTAGGGAGGATGTGGATCACCACCCGTAGTATTTGGCGCGGCTGTATCCAAAGGCCAGCATAGCTGGGACTATTCGCTTGAAATACAGACTAGGACTTCGAGCAAGAANTCTGAGTGCGACCATTGTCTTACCGCTTACACCCATGTCTGACATCTCATCCGGGAAGCATTGTGCCATCACTGACATCTCNTCNTCTGTCAAATNAAACAGNGCGTTCTTNCCCCTGAGAATCTTATCNTAAGGTGGGAACTCGTCCTTCCAGAGTTTAGTGTACTCAGCCAATCTCGAGTTGCTTAGGTCTCCCTCTGAGATTGCGGCTGCTGCTATCTGTGCGGCATAGACAGCGGACTTGAGTGCGAGGTGAGAGCCACCCTCAAAGAGCGGTGATGTGAACCCAGCGGCATCGCCCACAAGCATCAGTCCGTCGTAGTGGGTATTCACGAATGGCCCGGAGATCGGGATTGTCCCACCGAAGGCATGAGTTCCCTTCTCCTTCCAGGGCGGGTGAACCTGTTCGAGATCCTTGAAGTGAGTGATTTCGATAAACTCGTCCAAGGCCTTCTTCGCACGGGGTCTATCTTCAGTTACGAGCCCTACGTTAGCCCTGCCATCACACTTGGGGATCATCCACAGATATCCCTTCTCTGCATACTCAGGCCAGATGTAGAAGTCGAGGTAGCCATCGGTTGGAACCTCCAACATCTCGTACTGCATCCCAGCGACTACTTTGCCCATCTCGTTGAGGGGTTTGTCATGGTCTAGCTTTACTAGCTTCGAGCAAACTGCAGCGACGCCTGAGGCGTCAATCACTATCTTGGCTTGAATAGGGAAGTTGTCGCCCTTGCCATCACACANCCAACCNGAGAACNTGCCGTCCTCCTCNACTCTCTCCATAGATGAGATCTTGTGATTCAGATACATGCTCGCTCCTGCTGCGACGGCCTCATCTGCAATCCANCTCTCAAANAGGTGCTTCTCNAGGACATAACCCTCCTCAGTNAGGCACTTCTCGGTGCCNTCGGGGAAGATTACACGGATTCCGTGAACCTCCATGCTCACNACATGNTCTGGGAGATTGATGCCTAGATTCTGGCATGCAATCTCAGAGATACACTCGCCGCAGTGGACAGGGGTTCCGATTGCTGGATGGTCCTCTATGAGAATGGTAGAAAGGCCGTTCTTGGCAGACTGTAAAGCCGCATTTCCACCCCCCGGGCCGGCTCCGATAACTAGGACATCGCAGGTGTTCACCGCATCTCCCATGACCCTGCGGGAAGGTATAGTATCAAAGAATCCGTCGGTTGCGCCATCTACGATGGCGAGCGAACATTCTCATTCTGTGAGCCTTCCGGACAGTCATGGGTTGGAAGCGGCTGACCGATTTTGTTAGGTCGCTGGAGGAATCCGGAGAGCTCCTCAGAATACCCGATCCTGTGGACGTAGAACTCGAGGCGGGCTGCTTCGCCGACCGTATGGTTAAGCGGGGCGGGCCGGCAATAAAGTTCGAGCAACCTCGCTTACCGGACGGTAGCATCAGTCCATTCCCATTGCTGATGAATCTCTATGGCACCAGAGACCGGACCAACAAAGCTCTGGGAGTTACTGAACCAAAGGAGGTCGGAGAGAAGATGGTGGCTCTGATGAAGCCGGATGTAGGGGCAATCATGAGAGCCCCTTGGAAGGGCATCGGGCTGGCACTAGATGGCATGTCGATGGCTCCTCGAAAGACTTCGAGGGGGGNCTGTCAACAGGTCGTTATGGAAGAGTTAGATGTGACTGTGCTTCCAATCCCTAAGACGTGGCCGGAGGACGGTGGCAGATTCATGACGCTACCTCTGGTTGTCACCGCAGACCCATCAAGCGGTGAGCACAACATGGGTATGTACCGAAGTCAGGTGTTCGGCCCAAGAGAGGTCGGTCTGCACTGGCAGGCACACAAGCATGGAGCAGATCACGCTGATGCCACCACAGGCAGGATGCCGGTTGCAATTTGTCTGGGCGGACCGCCTGAACTAACCTTCAGCGCAATAGCTCCGCTGCCCGACAATCTGAGTGAGTACGAGTTCGCAGGTCTTCTCTCAGGCAGGAGGCTGCCAATAGTGAAGTGCAAGACCAACGACCTATGGGTCCCAGCCGACTGCGACATAGTAATCGAAGGCTACACCATACCTGGAGAGACTCGGATGGAGGGGCCCTTCGGTGATCATTTCGGCTACTACTCACTGGCAGAACCTTACCCGGTTATGCACGTCACTAGAATCACCCATCGCAGGGATGCAATGGTCCCGATGACTATCGTCGGCACGCCTCCGATGGAAGACGGTTATCTTGGAGAGGCAGTTGGGGATGCTTTCCTACCCGTGCTTCGGTTCCAGCACCGAGATGTAGCCGATTTGTTCCTGCCGCTTGAGACCGGTTTTCACAACTTCGCCATAGTTGCCTCCAAGCAGCGCTACCCCAGACAAGGGCGCAAGACCGCGCTGGGCCTTCTGGGAGCGGGGCAGTTGATGTTCCAGAAAGTTGTAGTTGTGGTTGACGAGAATCATCCGGTAAAGGATCTGGATGCACTACTCGATGCAATAGACTACCGTGTCCATATCCCGGAAGATCTGGTTCTACTGCATGGAATGGTAGCAGACACGCTAGCCCACGCAGCACCTTGGGACAACATACACGACAAGTTGATTATCGATGCAACCTCAACACCCAAAGGAGATCCTCACAGCGAATTGCCTGAGCAGCAAGGCTGTCCTGAATCGTTAGCAGTATCGGCATCCGCTGTCAGCGGAGTGATTCAAGCAAGAATGCTGAGGCCTTCCATGCTGGTGGTTACAACCGACATCGAGGGTGGGCCGAAGCCCGAGAGTAGCATGGAGAGAATCAGTGAGGAAGGTGCGACTAGGCAGCGCCAAATAATTAGCGAGATTTGTGAGTCGATTTGGTCACTAGAGGCGGCTAAGAATCTACGTTGGTTGTTCATCACCGACGACGATGCGTATCTGGCCAGCGAGGACTGGCGCCGACGCATGCTCTGGCAGTTGTTCTGCCGCTTCGATGTGGGCCGCGACCTGCACTTCGACGAGACCGGTGGTCGTATCGCATGGGATGCCACCGCACCGATTCCATCGAACAAGGGTCCTCTACCAGTTAGACGCTGGCCGGGCATGACTCTGCACGACCCCGAGGTGGCCGAAAGAGTGGATGCGTGGCTGGCCGAGGGGGGCTATTGATGGGAGTCAGAGAAATTCTTGAATTTGTAAAGATCGAGCATACTCTATTCTCACTGCCGTTCGTCCTCATCGGCTATGTTCTGGCACACTCCGAGTTCGGATCTGGGTCACTGGACCTGTTGTGGATACTGCTCGCAGCTGTGGGAGCACGGGGCCTGGCAATGGTTCTTAATCGTATTATTGACAGTGATATTGATGCAGAAAACCCACGTACTGCGTCCCGTCATCTGCCTTCTCAGGAGATGTCTAAGCAGATTGCTTGGGGGCTCGGGGCAGCATTCCTTGTGACACTTGCATTTTCCGCATGGATGCTCAACGAGGTAGCGCTACAGATGGTCTGGCTTCCTGTGCTCGCATTCATGATTTACCCGTACACGAAGAGATTTTCCTGGGTCTGTCATCTGTGGCTTGGACTGTGTCTCGGTCTCGCTCCCGCAGGTGCTTGGTTTGCCATTGCTGCCGACGTTCACGGATGGGGTGCGATAACCGGTGTCGAAGAAGGATTTCTATGGTTCCCTGAGATCTTCTTCATCTCGATGGGTGTAGCACTCTGGATCGCCGCCTACGATGTGAATTACGCGCGCATGGATGTGAATGTAGACCGAGAGCAGGGAATCAAGTCATTCCCCTCAAACTTCGGAGACAGGGCGACTACTGGGATGAGTGTTGCTCTGACTATGAGTTGGGCTCTATGCTTCGTGCTCACAGGATTACATGAGACAACAGAAGGGGGAGACAGTTACTCTCTGTGGATTCCTGCCGCTGTAGTGATGGCACTGGTGAACATCCTAGTGATGACCAAGGGAGCACAGACTTCTATGGATTCCGATGAGGCGATGGGTGACTTCCAGAAGACATTGTTCAATGCCTCGATGNTGACTGGCTGGGCTCTGCTCTCCAGCCTCGCTCTGGCAGGGGTGATGTGATGGGAGATTCGGCCATCTTCACCCTGAGTTCAGACTACGACTCGGCTGGCGACCAGCAGCAGGCTATTGACAAGCTTGTCGAGCAGATTGAGAGTGGTCAGGAGCGTTGTGTGCTGCTCGGGGTNACCGGTTCTGGAAAGACATTCGCGATGGCCAAGGTCATCGAGAGGTTACAGATNCCCTCTCTCATCCTCTCGCACAACAAAACNCTTGCTCGTCAGTTGTGGCANGAGATGAGCGAGNTGTTTCCNGANAATGCAGTTGAGTACTTCGTCAGTTACTACGACTACTANCAGCCCGANGCTTACATTCCTGGCAGGGANCTATACATCGACAAGGAACTGCAGATGAACGAGCGNATAGAGCAGGAGCGTTTCTCCACCGTGGCCTCGCTCGTCTCNNGACCTGATGTGATTGCTGTTGGCACAGTATCAGTAATCTACGGNCTGAACCCNCCCGAGGTNTTCCAGCAGAACCATCTCAGACTNGCNGT
Organism: Methanobacteriota archaeon; assembly: GCA_002714745.1. GTDB lineage: Archaea > Thermoplasmatota > Poseidoniia > Poseidoniales > Thalassarchaeaceae > Thalassarchaeum. The sequence goes on from PAYF01000005.1 coordinate 22,607, forward strand.
CGGTGAGAAGGCCGACCCNCAGGAAGTGGTCAAGCAACTGGTNGGCCTGCAGTACCGCAGGACTGCTGCTGAGATCACCCGTGGNGATATCCGTCTGCGAGGAGAGGTTCTCGACATCTGGATGCCNAGTCGTGATGATCCTCTNCGGATTCGNTTCGGATGGGATGGTATCGAGCGTATCCAGGCTTGCGANGCTGTGTCATGGGAGCCGCTCGATGACTTTGAGGAGGCGTGGATACANCCGCGTGAGTTCTACATGACTAGTGAAGAGCGNTTNAGTCANGCTCTAGAGGATATCGAGCANGAGCTTGATGGNNGCATGGACAGNTTCCACNGTGANGGCATGGATNTAGAGTCNCATCGTCTNGAGCAGCGAACTAGATTCGACCTTGAGATGTTGACCGAAATAGGNTCNTGNAAAGGNGTNGAGAANTACTCNATGCANTTNGANGGTAGGCAGCGCGGNGAGCGTNCTTACTGTCTGNTAGACTTCTTCGCAATGTGCGCTGAAAAGTATCACGGCGGGGCCGATAAATACCTCGTTGTGATGGATGAATCACATGTGACTCTGCCTCAACTGTCCGGAATGCACGGGGGTGATTTTTCACGCAAGAAGAATCTGATAGACCACGGCTTCCGTCTGCCTTCGGCCTATGATAACAGACCACTGCGAATCGATGAATTCCAGAATCTCGTCAATCAGATGGTCTACGTTAGCGCCACACCCGGAGAGAGGGAGATGCGTCATCTCGCGGAGGTTACAGGCCAGAAAGTCCCACAAGAACTGCTGCATGTCCAAAGCGGGGGTGGGGCGCTGCCCGCAAAGGAGGCTAAGCCGCTGGGAAAGGCCTCAATGCAGGATCTAATGGGACAAATAGAGGGGATTGCTACGATGGAAATTCGTCCCACCGGTCTACTCGATCCAAGTATCGAGGTCCGCCAAACAGCAGGTCAGGTTCAGGACCTCGAAGAGGAGATTCGCAAGAGAATAGAGGTCGACGAGCGAGTTCTGGTTACGGTGATGACAATCAAGTTCGCAGAAGAGGTAGCCGAGTACCTACAGCGTCAGGGATTCAAGGCCCACTATCTGCATAGTGAGATAGACACTCTTGAGAGAACTGAGATCATCAAGGCTCTGCGCTTGGGACACATCGACATTATCGTCGGAATCAACCTCCTCAGAGAGGGTCTAGACATCCCCGAGGTCTCACTGGTTGCGATATTTGATGCCGATAAGGAGGGTTTCCTGCGCAATGAGCGTTCCCTCCTCCAGACCATCGGTAGGGCCAGTCGCAACGAGCGTGGTTCGGTCATCCTTTACGCTGATTCTGTGTCTCCTGCAATGCAGGCTGCGATTGAACAAACATTGGCACGACGCAGACGCCAGTCCGAGTACAACAAAGAGCACGGAATTACTCCCAAAACAATCCAGAAGGCACTACCTGTGATGGGCGAAGAGGTTGAGGATCTAGTCTCGGGCGTGGCCGGGAGAGGGAAGGGAGGTGGGCGCCGTATGGTGGCTAAGGCTCCCGGCAAGAAGGGGCTAGAAGGCCTGGCCCAGAAGTTCGGGCTAGGTGCAGGCGTCTGGAACAGTTCGGACTCAGTATTGGACAATGTAAGCCAGCCTGAGTGGGTTGATGCGGGTGAACAGGTGCTTTCTCCAGTCAATGAGGATGAATCGGCCAAACTCAAGGAGAAGTTGGAGAAGGAAATGAGGCAGGCCGCGTCGCGCTTGGACTTCGAGCGAGCGGCTCGATTACGAGATAGAATCTTCCAACTAGAAAGTGCGTCGAATTGAAGTCCGGGAAGTAGTGCGAGGGGTCGTGTCCCGCTACAACAAGGATGACTTCTCCGCTCCCGTCGAGGACTACAACTTCTCTGCGATAGAAGATGTGAGGTCGTTAATCGACCAGATGGGGCGAGCGGGGGGCTTCACTGCAACCAAACTGGCTAATGCACGAGACATGCTTTCAGATGCTATAGGTAAGAGCTCGCAGGAGAAGGTTCTGAACTGGCTCTCATTCCCCGCTTGTCTGTGTGCCACAGGCACCCGTGGCTTCTTCCTTGAGGGGCTCAAGCGCAAGGCTTTCAATGTCGTAATCACAACTTGTGGAACTCTTGACCACGACATAGCTAGGACGTACCAAGATTACTTCCACGGTGATTTCGAGTTAGATGATATAGCGCTCGGTGAAGAGGGGCTCAACCGATTGGGGAATGTGATAGTGCCCAACGAGTGCTATGGAGATATCATTGAGAGAGTAATGCTGCCTTGGCTAGAGGAAATCGAAGCGGAACGTTTGGCTCTACAGACCGATAATCCATGGCTCGGATTTGGATCGGTTGAACTGTGCTGGGCAATCGGTGATAGAATCGAGGACGAGAGTTCTCTCTTGCACTGGGCTGCCAAGCATCGAATCCCAATCGTCATCCCGGGTCTTTCAGACGGTGCGATTGGTTCACAGCTGTTTATGCATCGTCAGAAGAGTCCGTCATTCATGATTGACTTCCTAGCCGACGAGCAAATTCTGTCGGATCTAACATGGACAGCCGAAGAGAGTCATGCACTGATGGTGGGCGGAGGGATCTCAAAGCATCATGTGATTTGGTGGAATCAATATCGAGGTGGTCTGGACTCAGCAGTCGCAATTACCACAGCTCCAGAGCATGACGGTTCACTCTCGGGCGCTCGTTTGAGAGAGGCGGTGTCATGGGGCAAGGTGAGGCCTGAGGCCCCACAGGTTGTGGTTGAAGGAGACGCTTCTGTGCTTCTTCCCATTCTCGGCGCAGATTTGTTCAGGGACTAGTGGCAAAATCGCTGCATCTGCCGTGCAAATGCATAAAGACGGTCGAGGGAGCGGGCGCGCCATGTCCGTTGAAGAAATGGTACAGGGAATGATTGATGCACTAAACGACGCAATAGGAGACGCAGGTAAGCACGACCGCGGTAACAACGCAGCCGGAACTCGTGTAAGGAAGGCCATGCAGGCCGCTAAGAACACAGCTCAGGATGTTCGCAAGCAGGTCCAGGCAGACAAGAACTCACGTTGAGCCTTCGCCCCTGTTAGCTAAGACTTCCATCAATGATACCCTCATGGGTACTAGTGGGCGCCAGCCATCACCTCCGGCTCTAAGCAGAGCATTGTGCAGTGGACCTAGGTCCGGCCTTGTCGCAGGAGTTTCCTCAGAAGATACTGGACTACTGCTACCGGTAAGAGATGAGACTGTGTGAGTGTGCTGAACCGCATCTGTGAAGCGCCCCCACAAAAGTGACATTTCGGTGATAATCGATTCACGAGACCAAGCCCTCCTGCCACAGAGATCGACGCTACCCGAAGTCATTTCATCGGACAATATCAGGATAGCGAGGGCATCCGTCGAATCTCTGACATGTACCCAATGTCGTGGCTCGTCACTACTTGGCTCTCCCTCGGCTCCCCCCATGACCCAATCAGCCCACTCATGAATCACTTGCGAACCCCAGATTTCTGCTCCTTCAGGAACCAACAGATCGTGTACCCTTACGACCAAGTCTGCCTCGCCAGGCTGAGAGTCATAGGGCACGATAGCGATATCTCCGCTGGCACCCTCTCCCATTGAGACCGAAATATCGGCTGCATCGGAGTCATCCGTGATAGTAGCGCCCGCCCTCTGCAATCTGTCTTCTAGGGCTTGTCGGAATGAATCCATAATGCCAGTAATATGGACATTCTTAGGCATCATCTTACCACTAGGCAGTCGATTCAGCCTTAACCTTCTCAGCTGAGGAGAAATGGTTCAGGCAGTCCCTGAGGATGTCAATAATCAAGTCAATCTCTGCTGAGGTGATGGCAAAGTGTGGTGTGAATCTCAGAGCGTTCTGTCCTCCGTGGATTACTCCCAGCCCGTTCTCTCTGCACCATTCTTCGACACAGCCGAAACCGATTACAGGAAGATTATCGGGATGTAATTCCGCGCATAGTAGCAGTCCGGTTCCCTGAACGCTGACTATAGAATCCGGGAACTCTTCTGCGAGTGTTTCAAGCTTAGCGACGAACTCCAAGCCGCGCTCCCTGATGTTCTTCCTAAGACTAGGAGTGATTCTGTCTAGCACTGAGATAGCTGTCTCTAGGGCTCGTGGGTTGGTTGTCATCGTGTTGCCGTAGATGCCAACGACATACTGTGAAGCCGCTCTCTCGGACAGTCCAACGACAGATAGCGGGTACTGGCCTGCGTTGAGCGCCTTTGACCAAGTCTCCATATCCGGAGCTTCGCAGTCCTCGAATCCATCGTAGTCAATGATGCTGAGACAGCCCTGTCCTCTGATTCCTGCTTGAATCGAGTCCACCAAGAGCATGCTCCCATTCTCTGAGCAGAGAGATCGAGCAGTATCATAGAACTCTCTGGTCACACACTGCCCTGGGTTCCCTTCACCCATCACCGGCTCCATTGCCATAAGTTCGATGAAGAAGCCCTCCTCATCGGCGCGAGCAAAGACTTCCTTTAGTGAATCCACATCATTCGATGGAGTGAAAATTACATTGTCACGCTCACGGAAGGTTGCGAGGTTTTTCTCATAGGACTCGCTGCACGAGTCAGAAATCATTGCTGGCCTCTGAGTTCGTCCGTGAAATGCATCAGTCAAGGCGAGCAACTTGGTCGGTTTGCCCTCATGGCGCCCCCCTAAACCGGTCATGACCTGCGTGTTGGCATCCGCAATTCTCATTGAGACTGTGACTGACTCTGATCCACTGTTCAAACAGACGAATCGCGAGAATGGACAGTTGCCTCTAGTGTGCCCAACTTCTTTCCTGAGTCTATCAGCTAGTCGCTTCTGGCTGAATGAAGGAGTCATGACATTAGCCATGACCCAATTCTGTTTCATCGAATGCAGCACATCATCTGGTCCGTGACCCATGCCCAGCATACCGTATCCTCCGTTGTCATGAAGCACGGCACCATGGGAGGTTACTATCCAGGGCCCCCTAGCTGAGAGGGCGACATATGGATTGACAGTCGGTGCCGAGTAAAAGTTGACGTAATCAGACTGCAGGTGCTCAACTAGACTGGTCTCATCGAGTTTCAATTGTTCAGAGTGATCGACTGACAGGCGCTCGAATGTAACTGCTGCCTCATCGATAGCGCGGCTTAGTGTGGGGTCTGACTCAAGGAATTCACTGATTGCATTGTCCGAGATTCCGACGGTTCTGGAATTCCCAGTCGCGTTTCGAATAGACTCCAGAGTCGTCAACCAATCCCCCATGGACGGAGCCAACACGGGCATGCACATCAACAATTCGTTGACTTCAATCTCCTTCTTCGAAATGATTTGGGAAACTGGAGAAACTGGATTTCTGATAATCACCCAAAAAATCAAACTGATTTTAGTTTTCCAATTGAAATTTTCATTATTGATTGAAATTTCTAATTGGATTATCGGTCTTTGTTATAGTATAGTATAAGTGCTAAACAACCTTCTTCGCGACGATGAGAAATGCCTGGGGGATGCAGGTCTGTCCAAACGGAGGGGGATTTGAATGAGCGATGAATACAGAATACAGGAACTATTGGAGAGAGATGTCTACGTAGGTGAGACACATGTCGGCGTAATCACTGGTGAGCGTTTTCACCCGCGCGACGAACTCGTACAATCGATGAGAATCAAGGTCGAAGGAGAGGTAGCAGAACAATACATGAGAAAGCCAGCTGAGTTTGCTCCGCTGTCAAAGGAACTGGTACACAGTATCAGATCAGATGGGGGCGTGAAACTATCAAAATCAATGCGAGAGTTACAGAGGCGTTGGAGAAACACAGTCAGAATAGATGAGAAGTTGTATGCTCCTGATGAA
>PAYF01000006.1 GCA_002714745.1 Methanobacteriota archaeon
AGGACTATCGGAGTCTCTGCGAAGCCAACTTCCCAATTTCCCGATGCACCGGACGCACCGCCTCCAATCATGTCGTCATCCAACAGAGATGGAACAAGGTGGAAGTAGAGAGGGAAGGCGAGCATGAATGCTAGACTGATGCCAGCGATCCTCATCTTCCGGGGAGTGTTGAACAGGTCTTCAAAGTCCATTCTGCTCGCACCTCGCTAACAACGCTCCCTATCAAACGCTCCGCCTTTGCGAACACCACAGACGGATTAGGAACTAAATTTCGTGTCCGACATGCTCAGTGCTCTCGCCCCAGCATTCAGCTTCCATATCCTCTTCGGGGCCCTCTTCATGCAGACAGGGGTGGTGGTTGGTGAATACATCATCATAGGTCAACCAGGGCCTCACTATCCAAGCGTGTACCATCCAGTATTCCTCCAGATTGACATTGACTCCTTCTCTATTCTCACAGGTTTCCTCATCGAGACTCTCCCCTCTAAGCAGGAAATCACCGGGTCGTATACACAGAGAATCGTGGCGGTGCCACCAGTCATTATCTCCTGTGAAACCCTCAGGAGGGGTATCGGAAGGAGAATGTACGAACCACGCGAAACCAACCAACACCGAGTCGCTCTCCTCTCCTCCATACATCAGGAACTCAGGTCTCTGGTGATCGAATATGTCGTCGATTCTAGTGCCCGGGAATACAGGGTCTTGAGAATCGAATTCAGGATCATTCATTGAGAAGTCATTGAGCATGACGTGATGAGTCCCCATGCCCTCGATGTACTCCACAGACATCGTGTATCCAGCATCCTCTGCATCACCTAGAGTCGGCCATTGGGCAGCCCATTCTATCGCATCCTTCAATTCGTAAGTCAGAGTCTCACAAAGTTCTGGCCCAAGCTCTCCTTTGACCATCCCTTCGTAAGCCGTATCTACATGATGTCCGCCAATACCCGTTGAGTTACACCACCAGGGGTTAGTGTCAGGAATGTATCCACTAAGTGGACAATCAGGCTGACCATCCCCGTCGAAATCTCCGCAGTAATCGGGCCCTTCAGGGTCGATAAGTTCACTTTCNTCTACAATGAATNTATCCTCATCGAAANNCTCCTCCTCGGCCAAGCACCCNGAGAGAGGTACAGAGAGAAGAAGAAGGACNACTAGCGAAACAGATGACCTCATGCACACGGGNAANAGATTACAGAAATAAANCCATCATTCCGTTGAATCANGTCCTTTCCAATCCTCGATATCGACGCCTTCGCTACTGAACAGCACCCTTGAGCGACGAAACTCAGGCAGGAAGTATCCTATCATCGACCTCTCAGAGAAACTCCACTTCCAAGGGCAGCGTGGAAGAGACTCCACCCATTCTGAAAGCAACTCCTTCCATTTNTNNCCCTCAAAACCCCTCGGGACTTCAAAGGCGACCATGGAGAGCCTACCAGCTGATCCGGGTATGAATGACCAGGAGCGGATTGAGAGGCCAATCGCCTCTCCATCTTCGACCACTAGNCCCAGAACTCTGGCCTGTCTGGAGATTGGCATGATTATCGCCCAGCGGTGAACCATACGAGTCTCTTGGACGCGCCTCATGGTCCAACCGCGCGATTCACCAATGTGGCGTAGCGCGCGAATACCATCAGTAGGCGCGATGCTGACAGGAATCTCAATCAGACGACTAACCACCATGGTCGAGCCTGAAGGCTACCGCCCATAGCGGCTTCGCGTCAAATCTTGGGTATTGCAATCAGCCAAAGAGCGAGCCGAGACCTTCGAAGCCAGCGGCATCGTCCTCAGCCTCTTCCTCTGCCTCAGCCTCTTCGNCCGCAGCAGCCTCTCCGCCACCGCCGCCNGAAGCAGCAGGTGCAGCTGAGGCAGCCACAGGAGCAGCCACGGCAGTAGCCATGGCTTCNCCGATATCGACNGATCCAAGAGACGCGACCAAAGCCTTCACGCGGGCNCCATCAACATCTACGCCAGCCGCGGTCAAGACCGCGTTGACGCCATCCTCATCAATCTCTTTTTCAGCAGAGTGCAGTAGCATTGCAGCATATACATATTCCATTTTTCTCACCTATTTTTTCAACCGAAGAGATCACCGAGTCCATCGAACCCGGCATCCTCCTCTTCCTCCTCTTCCTCTTCGACAGGAGCGTCACCGCCCTTGTCTTCAGATGCCGCATCGGAGGTTGCGGCGACGGCACTCGCACTCGTTGCGGCACCTAGTGCCTCTACGAGCGACTCATCGAGAGCCGAGGAATCTAACTGGCCGGCTATGGCCATAGCGTGCGCGTTCGCACGCGCGATGAATAGCGACGCAGTCTCATCGTTGACCACACCTGCTTCTACTGCAACAGCCATCGCCTCGCTGCTGGCCTTTGACAGCAGTGTCGGCATGGTGACTGTGGAGAACCACCGTGTGTTACACGCGAGGTTGAATGCGCCTGATGTGGCGGTGATGATGTCGTTTCTCAAACCATCCAAGTCTAGATCCAGAGAGGCTGCTGGGAAGAACTCACCATCCTCAATAGTTCCAATCAGAATTAGGCCGATCTCTATTGGATTGATTCCAAGCTTGGCTAACATGATGCCGAGATCACCGGAGATATTCTCTCCCTGCTTCACTACGGTTACAGTCTGCTGAATGGCAACCTTGCCCTTGTCAATCTTGGCAGGGATGCCAACAGCATTGAACTCACCAACAATAGGTCCGGGGCCGAACTCGGTTGGACCCTTCTCGACGACGATGTCTGCAGGCGCAGCTTCGCCTTCCTTGGCAGCGCGGCCCTGGCGAGTCTTTTCCAACTCAGAGAACAACTCGAACGAACTCAGNGTATCNGAGNGTACGATACAAGGCTGGACAGCACCCNCAAACAGGTTCTCCAAACCCTCCTCATCGAGCCCGGCCTGCTTCCAAGCCAGCCTCATCAGAGTCTTCTTGGACATAGTAAGAGTCAACTGTCCTCTCAGAGTGTTACGCATGTCTAGCATGTTACTAGCAGGAACTCCTCCGATGTCGACAATCCCGACGACACCTTCGCCGGAGAGAATCTCTGCGAGTTCCGAGACACGATCCTTCTTCCAGTGTGCGGCCTTGGAANACATCATTCTACCACTTCCACTTTGATTGACGGACCCATTGAAGTCTTGATGTAGCACGAGCGGATGTTACCTGCTCCTCTCTCAAGTTTCGACATTACTCTGTCCCAGATCGCTATTGCGTTGGCGGTCAGGTCATCGATACCCTGCTCACGTGAGCCGAATGCTGTGTGGAAGGTTACCCTATCTCTCGAACGAACAATAGATGTGTCCTTCAGTCCAGTTGCAATCATCCCCGGGTCTACGTTTGGAGGGACTGGGCGAGGCATCTTACCGCGTGGCCCTAGAACCACACCGAGGAAACGACCCACAGTACCCATGTGAGGGATCTCAGCGAGGAAGAAGTCACTCTTGTTGGCGACCTTACGTGCCAGTTGCTTGTTTCCACCGAGGTCTTCTATGGTGGAAGGATCAATCACGTCGATTCCAGCAGCCTTGGCCTTGGTAGCCATCTCGCCGCCAGCAAACATTGAGATTTTGACTGGCTTACCTCGTCCTGAAGGGAGCCTTACTTCCTCCTGAATCCTGTTCTTTGGCTCCTTTAGATCGACATCTCTGAGGGTGAAAGACATCTCCACTGATTCTACGAACTTCCTTTCAGGAGATTCATCGAGGGCGCGTTGGATTGCGGTCTGTATGTTTTCTTGCATATTTTCTCACCTCCGCGGTCAACGAGGAAACCCTCTCCCGCAACTCGTGAATGTCAACTGAAATGTTCGCTAAATCTTCCCTCACTCATTGCTTGGAGCGCATCTTTCGGAGTCATGCCCTCCACATTCACCCTCATTGAGACGCATGTGCCCATCACCTCTCGGCATCGAGCGTACAGATTTGCTCCAGTCAACCGGTCTGACTGATCCTCAGCAATCTGCTTTACCTGGTCCATAGAGAGGTTCTCCGTAGCCTCTTCCCATGATCCGTTACAGGTCTTCTGCCCCAGCATCTGAATCACCTTGTGTGGCGTCTCGTTGCGTGCAGACATGCGTAGTTACCTCCTTTGGGTGCGCCCCGCCGACCTGCTTTCCCTATTTGAGAGTGATGTAACGCCCGTAGGGCGTACCAGAAGCACTACTCGACTCGCTGAGTAACTCTGACCTGGTCGGCGCGCACAGTCAGAGCTACTGGAACGGCAGCCTCGAACAACTCAACAGTGACTTCTTCCTTCGATTCAGTCACTCTGGTAACACGGGCAGCCTGTCCCCGGAAGGCACCGCCATGAATCTCCACGATGCTACCTTCCTCAATACCGCTAGTAGCGGCTTTAGGCTCTAGATAAGGTAGGACGTCACCAAGAGGCGACTCGCCGTCCAGAACTTTCCTACAGTTCTTCATTGGCGTAGTAGATACGCCTACTCTACCAATCAACTTCTCGACATGGTGCAGAGCTGAGGCTTCTACGAAGATGTAGCCGCGCATGAAATGCGGACTAAGAACGCCATAGATCTCGTCTTGAATATCCTTGAGAGAACCAGTTCCAGAGAGCCTTGCTTGAATCTCCTTAGCGACGTTTTGCTCTTGACCGATTGAGGTCTTGAGAATGTACAGATACGAGGCAACGTCGCCATACATGTCACTGAGTTGAGGTGTTGAGTACTCCTTGGTTCCGATGTTGCCCGGGTCAACCCACTCGAACGACTTGTACAGACCGCGAGCATCGACCTCATTGACCGAACTAACGAAGAGCATTGGGGTGACATCATTGAGGCGGTTCCCGAAAGCCAGACCTCTCGCATCTCCAGAGCGTACGAACTGTAAGTTCTCGGCCTCTATTCCAGTAACCTCAGTAATTCTCGCAACTACTGCATCGAGGTCCTCTGGATCACCAATCCCGTAGATTCCGTCCCAAGCGCCCGGGAAGTCAGCAACTCCGTCAGCGCGCTGCATCAGCAAAACACTCTCTTCGTTTCTGAGGTAGATGGTGAATGCATCGGACATTAAATCACCCAATCAGTTGGTCAGCCAGTCGAAGAAGGATGGGAACGCACTGTCCATCAGCCATAGCATGACGAAGCCGATGGCGCCGAGCACGAACATACCGATTCCACAGACTATTACAGTCTGGCGGAACTCCTGCTTTGATGGCTTTCGGGCCATCTTCAGAATACGAGCATAGGAGCCGGTTTGCAGTCCTCTGACTCGGCCCTCGATCTCATCTTGCCAGCCTTGGACTGTCTCCTCGACAGGCCCTACATTGGAACTCTCGATAGCCATGACTCTCCCTCGAAGCGACCCGGCGACCGACAGACTCCATTTAAGCACGCCGGGCGAGCCCCTAGGGGCTCGAAACAACGAGACTGAAAAATCAGTTCACGAATTCNACAGTNCGGTCTCGCAGATTGCGCATCTGNGAGTGTAGTGCAGCACCATGAATCTGCTCACTCTTCACACCNGTTAGAACGAGTAGGACTCGAATCTCGTCNCCCATCGATTCATCGGTGGTAGCGCCCCAGATAATTCTGGCATACGGATTAATTCGGTCTCTAATCAACTTAGCACACTGCTCAGCGTCTCCTAGTGACAGAGTTGGGCCACCTACCACGTTGACCAAAGCGCCTCGAGCATCGGAGATGTCGATGTCCAGCAGTGGCGATTGCAAAGCCTCCTCAGTGGCCTTCTCAGCGCTGCCTGGACCTCTGGCTTCGCCCAGTCCGATCATCGCAACTCCACCACCATTCTCCATCACAGACCTCAGGTCCTGGAAGTCGAGATTGACCACGCCTTCCTTGGCAATCATCTCAGAGACTCCGGATATGCTTCTCATGAGCAGTTCATCAGCGACGCGGAAGGCAGCGTCGAGGGGTAGATCTCGTACCCCCTCGACCTCGAGAAGCCTTTCGTTAGGCAGCACGACTACTGTGTCGCATACCTCTCTGAGCCTCTCCAAGCCCCATTCTGCATTCTGCTTCCGCAACGCTCCCTCTGATAGGAAGGGATAACTCACCACAGCGATAGTCAGAGCCCCGGCCGATTTGGCCAGACGAGCTACTACGTGCGCACTCCCTGTCCCAGTGCCACCTCCCAATCCCGCTGTGATGAATGCTAAATCGCAGTCCTCAATCTCCCCCTTGAGAGATTTCTCGGACTCGTATGCCGCCTGTTCCCCCTTCTCGGGGTCGCCTCCAGCCCCTCTGCCTCTAGCAGAGCGACCGATGAGGACCTTGTTCTGCACATTGACTCTGAGGAGGTGCTGCGCGTCGGTGTTCACAGCGATGCCCTTCACGTAATTTCCATCGAACAATCCTTCGAGTTCAAGCCTAGCTACCGTGTTCGATCCACAGCCTCCACAGCCATATACTCTAATCTTCGGCTGTAGCGACTTCAGAAGTGTCTTCAGTTCGGGATCACCCTCCTTGTCGCTCCCTCCCGCTTGGGGACTATCAGTCTCCTGAAGTTCGAGAACCCTCTCGATAATGTGCTTCACGAGAGTCTAGGCGCGTCGTAGAGAGGATAACCGTTACCCCCCGCCTACGGCGGGTGAAGCGCGTTTGAAAGGGTGCTGAGCAAGGCCGCTATTCCAGCAGCTGACTCCGGGTATTCATGAATCGGGAGAGGAAGGTGTAGACTCCTCCCCACGCTGAAATCGCTAGTGCAGCGGTTAATCCGTTGAGTTCGGTGTTACCTAGCATTATCCAGTTAGCGTACTCGATGTTGGTGACATCATACCCGACACCGCCCGAGTACGCCTGCCATGCTGCAACGATTAGACAGGCGATTGTCAGAACCAGTCTGTCGGCTCGCGAGAAACCACCGTAGATTCGGTCTAGCCCGACCGACTGAGCCTGAGTTCCCATGTATGATCCGAACAGAGTCAGGACTGCGGCTACTGCCCCCGAACTGGGGTCAGCCACGTAGGCCGCATTCATTCCGATAGCAATCAGAAGTCCAACATCCACCACTCTGTCGATTGTGTGGTCAAGAAAATCACCGTAGGGACCTGCCACTCCCTGATGACGGGCTAGTGCCCCATCTAGAGCGTCTAGAACTCCAGCAATTAGAATCAGCACCACACCGGCTCCAATCATCATCGCGCCATCTCCATCAAGGTCTGCCTCGGCGATGAGCCAGAAGGAAACCAGAGCGAGAACCAGGCTTGTCCATGTCAATACACTCGGGTCCAGATTACCCATCTTTAGCACCAACGGATCGATGGCTTTGGTCCAGACTCCTCTCATCTTCTCGAACATCTCAGTCCCCCATTCTTTCTATCCAGTCAATCCCCGGGCTCTGGCTTGCTGGCTTGAAGCCATCTGCTATCCAGCCGGTGATTGATGCGACTATCGACTCGACATCACTAGCCGTTGTATCGAACTCGACCCAAGGCATATCCGCCTCGTACTCGTTCCATGATCCTCCAATCAACTCCCACTCGCTGTTCGATTGGACCTTCTCACTTTGATATCCTCGCTCCGATAGTCTTGACTCGAGGACATCTGGAGAGCAGCGCAGCACCACCACAGCATCGCATGGGAGATGATGTGAGAGATGACCGTCAACGATGACCGGACCACCCGGTGAAGTCTGCCATGGCTCGGACAGAGCCTGATGCAGTGCATCGGTGTCGATTACTAGAGCACCATCTTCTAGATCCAAATATCCCTTCAGATCATTTTGTTCAGCCAGCGACTCCACCGTCAGGACCTCAAAACCTGTCTCAGACAGTAATCCCGCTATCGTGCTCTTACCAGTCCCGGGCGTACCAGTTAGGGCCAATCGGAAACCTTCGTCCACAATCCGGCCGGCCGGTATTGATGCCATGAACGCTCCTGTGACGGCGCAATATTGACCATCCTCCCACACCGCGGCCTGTTTGAGCCACATGTCTGAAGGAGAAACTAGCTGGGTCCGAGCGATGGACCCTAGGGATACCAAACTCAACATTCTACTACTAGCCCTGCCGGCAACTTGCTACTTCGCGTACGTCGCGCATGACGAGTCCATGGCCTTCATTTTCTCTCTTCTGGCGATTATGCCTCTGGCTTTCTTGATGGGTAGAGCAACTGAGGAGATTGCGCTCTATACATCAGAATCCTTGGGTGGATTACTCAATGCAACTTTTGGAAATGCTGCTGAGATGATAATCGCTTTACTCGCAATTTATACAGCATCGCAAGCAGCCTCTGGAAGTGATACAGAGACACTCATGGTTGGTCTAGTACAAGCCAGCCTAATCGGTAGTATTCTTGGAAATCTACTACTCGTGATGGGTCTTGCATTTTTGTGGGGCGGAATCAATTACTCCGAGCAGAAATTCTCTGAAACTCAGGTCAGTTCCAACGGTTCACTGATGATGTTAGCGATGATTGTACTAATCATTCCAACCGTATTCAACTCAACCGTAGGAGGAACCGAGGGCGAAGAAGGCGTCATGCAACTAAGTCACGTAGCAGCAATCGTACTCCTTTTGTTGTACGGATTATTCCTTTACTTCCAGTTCAAGTCTCACGTGGATCTATTCGCTACGGAGACACATGACCATGAGGCGCCTGAGATGAGTAAGCGTGACGCCATAATTCTCTTAGTTGTCGCTACAATTCTAGTTTCCTGGATGGCCGAGATTCTTGTTCATTCGGTAGAATATGCTGCTTCGGATGAAGGACTGGGACTTCCCCACTTATTCATTGGTGTGATTTTGCTTCCCCTATTCGGAAACGCGGCCGAGCACTTCACCGCCGTGGTAGTTGCGGGCAAGGATAAGATGGACCTCTCCTTTGCCATCTCGATGGGCTCATCAACTCAGATCGCAGTCTTCGTAGCTCCGATGATGATTCTCGTCGCATGGGCATTGAATGTACCATTAACTTTCGAGTTTGGAATGCTAGAAACGGTGGCTGCTTTCCTTTCAGTGTTGATTGTGAATGTAATTGCATCCGATGGCAAGTCGAACTGGTTAGAGGGAGCTTTGTTGCTCGGCACATATGCCGTATTGGGTGCAGCCTTCCTATTCCACCCCTGAGTATCATTCTACCTTTGGAGGTGCTATGATGATTGAAGTCGAGATTGACAAGAGTAACAAGAAGGACAAGAAATTAGTAGCGAAATTTCAATTTCCTGATGGAAAACGAAAGACTACACATTTCGGAGCTAAGGGATATTCAGATTTCACTATCCATAAGAATCCCAATCGAAAGGCGAAATACCTGATGAGGCACAATAGCGAGGATTGGGAGGATTTCACTTCGGCCGGCGCACTGTCTCGATGGATTCTTTGGAATGAACCTGAACTTGATTTGAGCTTCAATAACTATCTTGCTAGATTCTCACTAGAGGGTGAACTAAAGGTCAAAACCAGTCAATCGGGGCATATCCCAATTCATAGAGAATAGTGACTAATTCAGACTCTGAGAGAAAGTGCCTCCTCGATGGATTCACAAGCACTATACATTTCGTATCGTCGTGACTGTGACTCCAGATGATATGGAAATCCCCTCGGGCATTCAGGACAAACTTGTTCCTGAGAGAGTAGTAGATGGTCTGCCTACAATGTATTGCTTTGAGACCTGTCCATTCTGTTTCAAGGTCAAAGCACTCTTAGGTTCCAGAGGCATAGAGTACTCCAAGGTCGAGGTAGATCCAACATTCAAGACGCAAATGAAGTGGTCTCAATGGGGCAAGGTCCCAATATTCGTTGATGTAGATGGAACTCAAGTCACTGACTCTAATTATATCCTTCATTACATTGACTCCAATGACTCGAACTCATTCCCGCGAATGGGTGATGACCTAGATCAGGACCGATGGATGGAATTCTCCAATGAGAAGCTAGGGAAGTCGATTGTAGCGGTAATCTATACCTCATACTGGACCTCAGTCCAGGCTCTTGACTATGTGACCAAGGTTGACAATTTCTCCTTCGGAAGCCGCCTGATTAACAAGTGGCTTGGAGGTTTCATAATGCGTATGGTGGGGAAAAGTAGAGCGAAGATGTTCGATCTTCCTCCTCGTGATAATCTTCAGTTCCAACTAGACTTAATGTCCACTGGGATTGAGGGGGACTTTTTCGGAGATGACGAACCAAATGGGGCCGACTATGCCAACTTTGGAATCCTTCGATCAATGCAGGGACTGAATGGATTCGACATAGTTGAGAATCATAAAATTGTGTCTGGTTGGTATGGAAGGATGCAGAAACACTCAGGAGTTTAGTACAATCTCTCAAATCTCCGAGTAATACTCCGAGACGGCTTCCTCCAACTTGGATCCGGCGGCATCTTCGTCTAAAGTCAAAGTCTCTCCATCTCGCCTGAGAGCCTCGCCTGCTACAATCACATCAAGGCAGCGTGCGCCACTGTAAATCAGATTCGAGAGAAGCCTCCTGCCATCGCGTCCGCGTGGTCGCATCCTGATGTCATCCAAGTCCCAGGTGACCCAGTCTTCGGAGCCCTTGGTCGCCAACTGCCAAGTCTCTATCGGGTCAAGAACTCGGGCATTCCAATGATCGTGCTTCTGCACTAGGCTCGCCGCCTTCGCCTCGGCTCGCATATCCAGCGAGTTNTTACTGGCCGAGCCATCGGTGCCCAAGCGTACATCGACTTCTGCTTCTTTCATTGCAGGATATGACATCGTCCCGCCACAGGCGAGCTTCTGGTTAGAAGTTGGACAGTGAACAGCATGAACTCCATGCCCTGCTAGAATTCTCATCTCTTTCTTCGTCACCCAGCCACAATGAGCACAAACAGTCCCTCCCTCTTCTGCATCTTGGAAGTAGCCTATGGAGTCGAGATATTCGATTGGGTACATTCCATGTTCGGCGTGGCAGTCGGCTACTTCCTTACGAGTCTCAGAGGTATGGATATGCAACATAGAACCTGTTTTCTTTGCTAATTCTGAACCCTTGAGTAGAATCTCCTTGTCGCAAACATACACCGAATGCGTACCGACTCCGTATTCAATTCGACCAGGTCTTGGCGATGGNCCTCTGATTAGACTCTCCATGTGTCGCAATGCATCCCCCGAGCCAGGCTTGAAGTTAGGAGTCAACCCATCTGTAATTGGGCCACACAAAGCAGCCCTGACTCCAGTTTCCGCTAATGTCTCACCGATGGTTTCGGTGTAGAAATACATGTCACAAGCAAATGTTGTACCGGTCGCAATCATCTCTGCTGCAGCAGCCCTAGTTCCGATTTCAACCAGCTCAGCGGTTAGATTCTTCTCGACTGGGAAGATTGCAGTCTCGAGCCATTCCATAAGAGGCAATCCCTCTCCCATGCCACGATTCAAAATCATCGCAAGATGAGTATGCCAGTTCTGCAACGAGCGCGTGACTAGACGGCCCGATCCGTCCATCGTCTCGATTACGTCCTCGTCGCCTTTACTCGTCGAGTACGAACCATCCGGGTGCAACAGAAAGTCGCCTCGCTGGACCACCCCGTTATGGTCGATCAGATGAGTACCCGCAATCCTGCGAACGCCCTCGTCCATGATACCGCCAATGGCTAACCCATCTCAAGTTTCTCTAGGAAACTCAGTTGCTTCGTGTTGGCATGAACGGAATCAGTTTGGACGCCAGAGACTCGAGGTTTCGAGTCTGAATCCAACACTTGCCGGAGCCAGTCAGCACCAATACGAGCCCCTCTCCTCCGACCAATGATGTCTTCCAACCGCCCGCCTTGTCCACGTTATAGGTGACACCATCAGTAAATGCGACTAGATGCCCATTGTCTACCTTGATTGGTGCATCAGGAGTCACATCGACTTCCTTGATTGCTCCGTAAGCACAGTAGAATACCTGTCCGGGACCACCCTCTGAGAATGCCCTCAGGAAGAACATACTTTCTCTGGAAAACAGAGCCTTCGCCCCTTGGAATTTGGTATCGTAATTGACATTCGGTGAGCAGGCCATGAACGCTCCTCCCTGCATGAAGAGATTCTGATTGGGCTCGATGTCGAAGGTATTGATATCTCCAGGAGCGGAAGGGGCCATTGAGATCCAACCACCATTGGGGCCAGCTGTGAAAGTATTCAGGAAGAACGATTCTCCACCAAAGGCCGACTTTGCCATACTCTTGAGGAAACCACCGACTCCACCGCCACCGCTCATACCGGTTTGTACATCTAAACCGGATGATTGTGCAACCATCGCACCTGGTTCTACCTTAATCGACTCACCAGGTCCAAGGTTTGCTGTCAGTAGTGTGAATGCAGGTCCAAACTCGTAGTCCATATCCATGAATCGACCCATGTACTGAGACTTATAATGACTACTAAACCAAGCATTCTGCGCTCAATTTACTGATTATCTCGCCATTAGAATTTTTCATCCAACATTCTACCTGATCGCCCTCGCGCATGACTCCGACACCCTCCGGAGTTCCGGTCCAGACTAAATCTCCCGGCGAGGGTTCGTACCAATCTTTCAGATGCCCGAGGATTGACTCCACAGAGTGAACCATCAACTCGGTCGATGCCTGCTGCCTAATTTCGCCGTTTACTGACAGACCAATCTCAACCGGACGCGGGTCCCACGCAGTCCAAGTTCCCAACACACCAGAGCCGGCGAATCCCTTGCCCTCGAGCCATGGCCAGCCCTTCTTCTTGGCAAGAGTCTGACGAGTCCTATTTGTTGTGTCGTTGCCCACACACATTTCAGCTGGCGCGAGATCATCTCCAAGCTTGATTACCAACTCGACCTCGTGATCTATGTGATCCTCGGCAGAACTCAGCGCGACGACGTTGTTACCATGCTCGTCCGCCTCCACCAATGCTGTCGGTGGCATCAGGAAGAATCGAGGATAATCGGTGATATCTCCATAGATTTCCTTCGCGTGCCCGACATAGTTTCGGAATACTGCCCATCCAACTGTCATGATTGCTCGAACAGACTCAATCTCATTATCGCATCGCTGTTTGAGTCAAGAGGTTGAAGACTCTCCCATGGCCGACAAGCATCGATGGCCGATGACCCATACCGAGTTCTCGGCGTCTCCAAAGATTCGACTGACGCCGAGATTAAGCGCGCTTATCGCAAACTAGCACGCCAATACCATCCTGACCGTAATCCTGGAGATGCCGCGGCCGAGGAGCGCTTCAAATCGATTCAGGCCGCTCACGAAACCATCGGTTCAGCCGAAGCAAGGAGTGAGCACGATCAACGAATCCGCATGGAAGATATGTTTGGAGGCGGTGGCTTTCAAGGCAATCCTTTCGGAAGTGGTTTCGGAGGAGTTGATCTGGGTGATATCTTCTCTCAGTTCATGGGGGGAAGGGGCTCCAGTAGCGGGTTTCAACAGCAGCAGACCCCGCCGCGCGAGGATGGACCGAAGCCGAGAGGAGCAGACATTGAGGCTGGCCTCGATATCTCGCTTGAACAGGCATTGGGCGGCACCGAGATGAGGTTCAGCCACAGGAGGCTCAAGCGCTGTGACAAGTGTGACGGAACAAGCTTCGGCCGCTCCAAGCGCTGTAA